>JBEPYG010000065.1:0-15198 GCA_041641515.1 Roseiflexus sp. | reverse complement strand
CACAAGCAGCAGATCGCATCGGCTGAGGCAATGCTGTGCCTCAGGTGAGTGTGTTTATCAATAGATCGTCATCGCTGCGAATGCGAGTACACTGCACGTCGCTGATATTTTACTATGATATGTCGTATTCTCCCGGAATGCAAGCGGAAACAACCGGGCACCTGTTCAGATGTGGGGTAAAAAGCATTCGCGTAGCGACGTTGCAATGCAACGTCGCTGCAACCGCACCCTCGATCCAGGAGAAGTGTGAACAGTTACACAACCGGTTTACATCACTTCTGAACGCAGCAAGGCAGCAGAGCGCAGCACCGCCCGACCCTCAACTTTCCACTGCCATATCAGGACGAAATGCCAGCGACCACTGCCAGCCATGGTCGGTGCGAAGACCGTGCCAGACGCCAGATGTGGGGGTATGGTTCCCGTAGTCGTAGCGATGCCCGCTCACATCGATACGATCATTGGTTGTATGCTGGAGAGCAGCAAGAATACAACTGCCATGGGTGACGAGCGCCACACGCTGCAGAGCGGAGTCGTCGAGCTGACTGAGCAGATCGGCGATGCGCGCGCGCACTTCCGGATGCGTTTCCCCCGGCGCAACTTCGCGCAGTGTTTCGATCAGGGTCGGCTCCAATCCAATCAGTTGCCCGATCGTGGCGGCAGTAACCCTGGCGCGGGTGAACGGCGATGAGAGCAACCGCTCGATGCCGCGCCCGCGCAGCCAGTGCCCCGTTTGCACCGCCTCTTCTTCGCCGCGCAGGGTCAATGGCGGTCCCGGCATGACAGCATAGGGCAAACCGGTTGTGCGATCCGGTTCAGCATGGCGGATCAAAAACAGTTCAGTCAACATACTAAACATTGTACCAGATCAGGAGAGGTCTCAATGATCGAATCACCTCACCTGATGCGCCGCCACTGACACAAGCGACCGTTCGCGCACCAGGAATGCCCACCCCAACGGCTCGAGCGACACGCTCCCATCGTCATGCAGAGAGAACACGGCGCGCTCGAAGACCTGTTGCACGCGCCATTCGCCGTCGGCGGCGTATGCCATACCTTCGTCACTGAGCGGGAAACCGAAGGTTGCCAAGCCCCCGTGACGCTCCCAGAACGCTGCGAACGCTCCCTGAATCGCGTAAGGCGTTTCGGTGAAACGGCGGCACTCAGGCGGAGGGCACTCATTGCGCGGCGCAGCGCCAGCCGGCGACGTGCGCGTGCGACCAAGCGGCGCCAGCTGCACCAGATACGGCGTATCCGCCCATTCGGGGTGTATTTCCAGCACGGCGCGCTCGAATATCTGACGTGTCATCCCATGTTCGACTACCGCTGGCGCCAGAGGCGGACCGAGCAGGTCGTTGCCGCCGTGCATACGCCAGGAACGCCAGAGGAGCGCCGGTACGACGATCCCGTTCTCAACACGGTCTTCCGGCGCGGGGAGAAGTTGTTCGGCAGCTGCCAGTACCGCCTGAACGCCTGCCAGGTTTTGCTCGAACTCCGGCTCCGTACCGGTGACCAGTTCGGGAATGATTGCTGCGATCCCCAGACTGGCCGCCCAGTCGTGCATGCCGCCGGTGATAACGTACTGATCCCAAAAGCGCGTATAGCGGTAGCCGCTCCCGGTGGCATACGTCTGCGCCATCGCAATCGACGGGGCATGGTCGCAAAAGGCGGGGAATACGTTGCCGGCTGCCGAATGCAGGAAAATAGCGCCCCACGCATCGAGCAGGAAACTGCGCAGCACCCGACTCTCGACTTCTGAGTCGGGGTAGGGTCCACCAGTGTCGGACACAATGCCATACGCCCCGAACACCGTCACGCGCCAGTCGTTGTCGGGGCAGGCGTCGAAACCGGTGTTCATGTTGCGGTTGAGATCGACGCCGCGAGCGTTGAACCGCGTTCCGAGCGCCAGTCCATCGGGGTTGATGGTGGGAATGATATAGAGACGAATAGCAGCAGGAACCTCATGCGGGTTGGCGCGAAAGTGGTCGGCAAGCATAGTTGCCAGGGCATAGGTGTTAGCTTCTGGCGCGCCATGCGTGTTGCCGACAATGACCAGTTTGATTGGCCCGTCGCCGATGCGCAGCGCCGTGATCGGACGACCCTGGGCAGAAGCGCCGATTGTTAGGTCCTCTACGGATGGTTGACGCGTTGGCGCGGCGTAAAGCGGTGCAGCGAGGAATATCAGCAGGAGCAGGAATAGCGAACGTTGAACGCTGAACATCGATGGTCACCTGTCCCCGCTTGACATACCGTTCTCCCTGCTTAACGACAGTGCCCGAAACCGACAGACATATGCGATCGGTATCCAGCAGATCGGCGGAAAGGACATTCAACATCCGCGGCGTTTCTTTCACGCGGAATGGTTTAGTACGACCAGTCAGATCACCCCTGCATCACTTTCAGCACGAAGCGTTTATGTGTACGAACACAAGGAGGGCTCTGAATACATAGCGCCGACAGACCAGCATTATACCATGCATGCTTTCTCATCAAACTCTTATCCGTCACAAAACCCCGCAAACGTGTGATCTCATGAGAGTGATGGTATAATGCTCGCTGCATATTGTGGATGCGTGCTGGCGGTATTTTTCAAGGAAGCGCCAGTGCTAGGGGAATCAGCGACCCAAGTTACGCGGAGTACACCATGAGCACACGTTCGCAGCGCGGTCGAGCGGTTCAGACGAAAAAAAGCGGCGGCGCTTCCCGCACCCTCTACATTGTAATGGGCGCTGCTGTACTGCTGGTTATTGCGATTGCTGCCACGGTCGCGCTGCAAAACCGGCAGACGGCCGCGACTCCCGGTCGCGAGCCGGGTCGCACGGCGGCGAATATCCCTGCGGGTGTGGATGACAATGGCTTCTTCTTCAAAGGGAACGCCAATGCGCCGGTGATTGTCACTGAATTTTCGGACTTTCAGTGCCCCGGATGCGCCTACTATGCAACCGTCCTGTCGCCGCAGTTCGAGCAGGAGTATATTGCGACCGGCAAGGTCAAATTCGTGTATCACGAGTACCCGTTGAGCGGGCACGTGAATGGAGCGCCCGCTGCATACGCAGCGCGCTGCGCGGGTGAGCAGGGCGCCGATAAGTATTGGGCAATGCACGACTACCTCTTCACCAACCAGCGCCAGTGGAGTGTTCAGTCGGACCCCAGAGCACAGTTTGTCGCCTATGCGCGCCAGATCGGTCTCGATACCGCTGCATTCGAGCAGTGCTACGCCAGCAGTCGCTTCCGTGACGCCATCAACCAGGCAAAAGCATCAGGTGATGCGCTACGTCTTCCAGGAACTCCCTCGTTCGCCGTGAATGGTCAGCTGGTCGATACTACCGGCGCGAACAGTGTAGAAGAAATCTACGCTCGCATGCGCCAGGCGGTCGATACTGCGCTGGCAGGGCAGTAGCGCCGTTGAACACGAGAACATGCACAAAGGTCACGAAAGGGCGGATTTTTTCACCTGGAAGCAACACCCAGATGCGTCCAGACATGCCCGCCAAATGAACACATCCGTGTATGTTCTTCATTGACAGCGCTTCACCGTATGGCTATAATGCCAGAGTTCGACGCTCGCTCCGCATCTGTGCGGGAGCGTAGCTGGCGATAATCAGTGTCGTTGCACGAAAAAGAGAGACCGAATCGTGCGGAACCGCGATATTTACTCACTCATTTTCATCCTTCTGATTACCGGGATTGCATTGTCAATCGTGTTTGCGCCGGAGGGGCGCTGGCTGTTCAATCGCGATGTCAGCATCCGCCTGGGGCTCGACCTGCGCGGCGGTACGCAGGTGCTGCTCCGCGCTGCCGAACCGGTGGAACGCAGCGTGATGCAAACTGCAGCTGGCGTCATCGAGCGCCGTATCAACGGGCTTGGCGTGGCCGAGTCGGTTGTGCAGCTGTCGGGCAATGACCGGATTATCGTCGAAATACCCGGGGTTGCCAATCCTGAGCAGGCTATCGAAACCCTGCGCGGCACCGGTAAACTGGAGTTCATCGATACCAGAGGTGAATTCCTTGCCCCTGGCACGATTGTGCGCACCACCGGCAGCCCCAACCCGATCGCACTGCGTCCCGCGACGGGGGAAATCACATCGACCGAGACGGTGTCGCCAACCGTGCCGGAGGGGCCGATTTACGAGAGCATTACCGACGGCAAAGACCTCGACCTCAACGCGGTCCAGCCGCCGCAGGTCGCCGGGCAGAGTCTGCAAAACCAGTTTGCTGTGCCCTTCGCGTTCACCGGCGAATCGGCGCGCCGTCTGGAACAGTTTACCGCAGCTAATATTCAGCGCCCGATGTGTATTGTGCTGGACAATCAGGTGTTCAGCTGTCCAATCGTCCAGGCGGCGCTGGTCGGCGGGCGCGGCGAGATTACGACCAGCACCCGCCAGGACGCCGAGCAAATCTATACGCAACTCAAGTTTGGCGCCCTGCCGGTGCCGCTTCAGGTTGAGTCGAGTCGGACGGTTTCGGCGTCCCTGGGGCAGGGATCGGTCGATGCCAGCATCGTGGCCGGCGTCGTTGGTCTGGTGACGGTGGCGCTCTTCATGATGCTGTTCTATCGCCTGCCTGGTGTGCTGGCCACAGTGACGCTGCTGCTCTATACACTGATCAGTTTTGCGCTCTACCAGTTGATACCGGTCACGCTCACGCTGCCGGGTATTGCCGGCTTTATTCTGTCGATCGGTGTGGCAGTCGATGCCAATGTGCTGATCTTTGCGCGCCTGAAGGAAGAACTGCGTCACGGGAAGTCATTGTCCACCGCCATCGATGCCGCCTTCGTTGAAGCATGGCCTGCCATCCGCGACTCGAGCGTGGCGACGTTGATTACCTGCACCATCCTGTTCATGTTTGGCAATACCTTCGGCGTCAGTCTGATCAAAGGGTTTGCGCTGACACTTGGGCTTGGCATTCTGTTGAGCTTGTTTACATCGATGGTCGTAACGCGCACATTCCTGCACTCGATTAACTCGCTGCCATTCGCGCAGAACCCCTGGTTGTACGAATTGAAGGATGCGCCGGGGATGCGTCACGCGCGCGAAACAGCGTAGCTCTGCCGATCACACGAGAAACAGTATGGATAAACTTGTCAAACTGCGGTACTGGTGGTTCGCGCTGTCGCTCGTCGTTATTATTCCTGGGCTCATTTCGCTCGGTGTCTTCGGGTTGCGTCTGGGCATCGACTTCAGCGGCGGTGCGCTGTGGGATCTCCAGTTCGCCGAACGTACACCCGGACAACTCGATACCGAGCGCATCCGCGCGATTTTTGCCGCACAGGGGTTTGAAGGCGCGCTGGTGCAGCTGACCGAGTCGCAGATTGATGGGCGCACGGTTGCCAGTGCCGTGGTGCGTACCCGCTCCCTGAGCGAGTCTGATCCCGAAACACAGCGGCAGCAAGTTCTCAGCGCACTCAGCGCAGAGTATGGACAGGTCAATCAACAGGCGTTGCAGACGGTCGGCGCCACGGTGAGCGCCGAGTCGACCCGCAGTGCAGTGATTGCAGTGGTTGCAGCGTGCGTGGTCATTTTGATCTATCTGACCCTCGCCTTTCGCCGGGCGCCGCACCCGGTGCGCTACGGCGTCTGCGCCATTCTGGCCATGATCCACGATGTGCTGCTGGTGCTGGGGGTCGCTTCGATCCTGGGGATTGCCATCGGGTTGGAAGTCGATGCGCTGTTTCTCTCCGCGCTCTTGACCGTGATCAGTTTCTCGGTGCACGACACGATCGTTGTCTTCGACCGCATCCGCGAAAATTTGATCAACCGACGCCCCGCGGAAACCTTCGACGATATTGTCAATCACAGCATCGTGCAGACGCTGCCACGTTCGGTGAACACACAATTGACCACCTTCTTCACCCTGGTGGCGCTCCTGCTCTTTGGTGGCGAGAGCATCCGCAATCTGGTGCTGATCCTGCTGATCGGGCTGATCAGTGGCACCTACTCATCGATCTTCAACGCTGCGCAGTTGCTGGTGGTGTGGGAGAACCGTGAGTGGAAGAACTGGTTCCGCCGCAACGCGCCGCCAGGCGCCGAAGCGCCTCACGCAGCCGGATAAGACGTTGCGGGCGCCTCACTTCGTCACATAGTAGGTACGCCACTGATGCGGTGCATCCGGCGGCGACTCATCGCAGATGTTGAGAATCTGCGCGCCTGCCGCGTTCAGTTGAGCGACAACCTCGTTCCCGGGGAGCGGATGCACTTCGTGCGGGTAGAGTTTGAGATGCCGGTACAACACCTCGGGCGACACCCCTGCCGTTCGCAAGATTGCATATATCCTGCGTCGCGGCTGCAGGCGATAGAGTGGCAAGAGAGTGTTCAGCGTGGTAAACACCAGCATCCCACCTGGTCGCATGACCCGAACAAACTCGTCAACGTAGCATAGCGCGCTGGTTCGATCGGGCACATGTTGCAGCACTCCCCAGGCATAGACCATATCGCAACTGTTTGATGCAATTGGCAGCGTCGCACTCGCGCTGACGATAAAATGCGCCTGGCTGAGATTGGTATGCAGTCGCCGCGCTTCAAAGACAAGGCTTTCAGCAATGTCAATACCAGCATACTGCTCAAAATGCCTCCGAAACGCACGTGCAAGCCTCCCAACCCCGCAACCGAAATCCAGGATGGTTGACCACTGCTGCGGTCGCTCATACGGCGCAATCTGCCGGATCAGCCGGTCAACCTGTTCGACGCCGGTCTGGAAGAATGCATCGACATTCCAGCCGTTGAATCGGTTCGTGCCCGTCATTGCCCAGAAAGGGTCAAGCCGACCAAGTTCATCCCATTGACGCTTGTTTGCTTGAAGACCCATGGTTCCTCTTTCTCCATCGCAACGGTATCTAGACCACGATAGATCAAGAGGACGCGAAACCTCCAGGGGACTCCTTCCACATATCGAGAGGAAAATTACTCTTTCAGCACTGCACTATGCTGCTGTGTAGCAGACACAGGAAAACGTCCAGCGCCATCACGGGTTCTGCGCAGTATTTAGTGGCAGGTTCGGAAGCACATCGAGGTCCCAGCCGTTCTGTTTGCTCGCATCGAAGCGGTAGAAGGCGGCAGCGCCGATCATGGCGGCATTGTCGGTGCAGAGCGCAATCGGCGGGACGCGGACCGGGACCGGTGAACGACGGTGGAGTTCCTCACGCAGGCGAAGGTTGGCAGCCACACCGCCTGCCAGCAGCACTTCGGTCGCGCCAAAGGCGCGTGCTGCTTCGACCGTCTTGGTCGCCAGCACATCGACAACCGATTCCTGAAAGGCGCGCGCCAGCCGCGCAACAATGGCGGGCGGAAGGGAGGTTGCATCGGTTGGCGCGGATGCCTGACGCCGACCAGCGCTCTTGCTGACACCTGGCTGCAACGCCGCCTCGCGCGCCTGATAATCGCGAATCTGGTGAAGAACTGCGGTTTTCAGACCACTGAACGAAAAATCGTAACTGTCGCGCAACCAGGCGCGCGGCAGAGTCACACCGCCAGGAGCGCCTTCCGCTGCGCGCTGAATAGCAGGACCACCAGGGAACCCGAGCCCGAGCAGCCGTGCAACTTTGTCGAATGCTTCACCAGCGGCATCATCGCGCGTCTGCCCCAATAGACGATAGCGACCATGGTCCTCGAGCAATGCCAGGAGCGTATGCCCGCCGCTGACGACCAGCGCAACGACCGGGAACCGTGGCTCTGGCGCGGTCGAGCTGGCATCGGTCAGCAGCCAGTTTGCGTAAATATGCGCCTCGATATGGTTGACCCCAACGAACGGCAATTCACGGATCCAGGCAATTGCCTTGGCAACGTTCAGACCGGTCATCAGCGCGCCCGCCAGCCCAGGACCATACGTCGCAGCGACAGCATGAATGTCGTTCCATCCGCCGGGAAGCGGACGTAACGCCTCGTGCAGCACCGCTTCGATGGTCAGCATATGCTGACGTGACGCAACTTCGGGAACAATGCCGCCATAGCGACGATGCTCCTCGATCTGCGATGCAACGACATTCGAGATGATTGTGCGCCCGCCGCGAATAACCGCTGCCGCCGTTTCGTCGCACGACGTCTCGATTGCCAGAATTGTGAAATTCGTGTCCATACCCGATATTGTACCATCACCTTGACACGCTCGTTGCCAGAAGGGTATAATAGGCTCGATTTAGGAACGCCTAAATATGTCAAACGTATGCCACTCTCAGAACACACCGAGTCCGTCCAGGACTATCTGAAGACCATTTTTGACATTCAGCGCGAGCAGGGGCGCGTGGCAACCACTGTGCTCGCTGAGCGTCTGGGCAATTCTCCTGCTTCAGTCACCGGCATGATCAAAAAACTCGCCTCTCTCAACCTGGTAGATTACGAACCATACCAGGGTGTTGTGTTGACCGCGGCAGGCGAGAAGATTGCGCTGGAAGTCATTCGACACCATCGCCTGATCGAACGGTATCTTGCCGAGGCGCTGGGTGTCCCGTGGGATCAGGTGCACGCTGAAGCGGACAAGTGGGAGCATGTGTTGTCAGAAGACCTCGAGGACCGGATCGATGCAATGCTTGGCTACCCGACGACCGACCCGCATGGCGCACCGATCCCTGGTCGTGACGGCTCATTGCCTCCGCCGCACTCCACCCGCCTGTGCGACCTGCACATCGGACAGTCGGCGACCATCGCCGAGGTCAGCGACCACGACCCGGCGATGCTGCGCTACTTCGCAGAACTTGGGCTCCGTCCCGGTGTCGATGTGACAGTCATTGCCATCGCGCCGTTTGGCGGACCGCTCACCGTGCGCCTGGATAATGTCGAGTATGCTCTGGGGCGCGAAGTTGCCAGTTACGTCGCCGTTTGCGATATAACCCCGGCAAGTGCAGAGTAACGATCCGCTCTTATTCCTCAGGACGCGGCAGATCGGTGGTCACATCGCCATCTTCTGCCACGTCGATCACATCGGGCGCCTGCGCAAGTTCGTCGATTGCGTGGCGGGTGCCAACGACAAAGAGGGTATTGAAGGCGGTGGGCTCACTGACCTGGATCACCTCATTACTGAGACCGTGCTCATCGATCCAGGCAAGCAAACGTGCCCGCATCTGACCATTGTGTTCACGCAGCCGGCGATATTTTTCCCCACGGGTGTAGTGCGCCAGTTCCTCGGCAGAAGGACGTTGAAAGGTAACAACGGAACGGACCAGCGGTTGCACTTCTTTCTTCAATTGGGGTGGAGACTTCTGCTTGTTTTTATTGGTACTCATACAACAACCCTCGCCAGTCCGGCGCCGACCCGTTCGACAGGCGCCGATAGTGGGAGTGCCATTTCCAGCACACGCTCGCGCAATGCGGCGCCCTGCAACCCCGGATTGGCCGACGCAATCAGCGCCGCAATGCCCGTCACATACGGCGCGGCCATGCTTGTGCCGCTCATCCGGGCGTACAGACTGCGACGCTGTATGTCACGTTCCAGACTCGACATGATACTGACACCAAACCCGACAATGTCGGGCTTGTGCAAACCGTCAGGTGTTTGCCCGCTGCCGCTGCTGGGCCAGGGATTGAGATCGAAATCAACTGCGCCGACCCCTAGCGCTTCAGCGTATGACCCAGGGGCGCGGATCACACCGGGACCATCATTGCCGATTGCAATGATCGGCAACACATCGAAATCCTCGACCAACGTGCGCAAGAGGAGTCGCATCCCTTCAGTCACCGTCTTGAACGCCGGCGCACTGATCCACTCCGGGCGAAAACCGAGCGACATACTGATAATCATCGGCTTGTGCTGATTTTCTGCCAGGCTGAAGTGGGACAGCATCCAGTCCAGCGCGACAACGATCCGTTCCAGGCTGGTTTTGACCGTCTCACTCTCGATCACTGCAGCAACGAGCAGATCGACCTCCGGCGCAACGCCGACGTGTTGTCCGGCAATGATGCCACAGACGTGCGTCCCGTGTCCATGTGTATCGAAGCCGCGAACGACCCGCATACTTTCGAGCGTAGGAACGAAGGGTACATAGCGAAACTCGATCCGTTTGCCCTGAAACTCATTGTGATCGGCATCGCATCCGGTATCGAGCACCCCGACAATCACATCCTGCCCTTTGAAACCACGTTTATGCGCCTCCTGAATACCGCTGATGTGGGGCCATTCGGGCGCTGCCGGTCGACGAGTTCTGATCTCGCCGCCGGTGCGCGCGACCGGCAACGAGAGCGACACATCGGGCACGATCAGATAATCATCGGCAAAAATCTCCCGCGCTCGCTCTGCCTGTTGATCGGTCGGCGCATTGACGATATAGCAACTCACATGACCAAGGCGCTCGAAACCGTGCCCCACCGGCTTGCGTTGACCGGGAAGATGAGGGCGCAGACCAAGCCGGATCAGTTCCATCGTGCGGCGCGACGTTTGTGCATCGCGCATGATTTCCTGACGTTTTTCAGCAGTTGCTGCTGATTGCAGCGCAAATGCTGTGCTTCGCGTCCGCTTACGAACGGCAATGAACTTTTCCACGTCTGTGACACCTGCCAGTGTACGACCTTTTTCAGTATAGCATACCCGTCCATTGCGCGCAGGGATGACAGGTCAAGAACTGTTCACCCGGCAATGACGGATGTGTTCCCTCTTCTTCCGAGTGCGCGGGCGTCTCGGCGTTCACTGCCCTTCGCCCCATACGCCGACTTCGAGCCCCGTCAGGTTCTCCAACGCCTTGATCAGCGCGTGGTTGCCTTCGTGACCGAGACCCCGCGCCTGGAGCGTCCGGTAAAGCTGGTGGATTAGCGCCGTTCCAGGAAGTGGCACGCCGAGGCGGTCAGCCTCCTGCAACACCAGGCGAATATCTTTCTGCTGGAGATCGATGGTAAAGCCGGGACGCCAGTCACGTGCCAGGATCTGCGGACCGCGGTTGCTCAACATCCAGCTGCCTGCCGCGCCGCTCGCGACCGCTTCGAGTGCTTTGCGCAGATCGACGCCGCCAGCTTGCGCGAAGAGCAGCGCCTCGCTCATCGCTAGTGCGTGCCCCACCACCAGAATCTGATTGACCAGTTTGGTCGTCTGCCCTGCGCCAATCGGACCCAGATGGGTAATGGTTTTGCCCATCGTCTGAAGGACCGGCAATGCCCGCTCGAACTGGGCGACATCACCACCAACCATGATGCTGAGAGTGCCGCGCGCGGCGCCCTCTGATCCGCCACTCACCGGTGCATCGAGCATGTGCACATGACGTTGCGCCAGTTGAGCCGCAATCCGCTGCGTGGCCTGCGGGCTGATGGTGCTCATGTCGATCACCAGCGAGCCGGGGCGCGCACCATGGATGACACCGCCTTCCCCCAGAAGAACCTGCTCGACATCGGGCGTGTCGCTGACGCAGGTGATGATGATGTCACTGTGAAATGCCAGATCGCCAGGGCTGCTGGCTGGTCCGGCGCCTTCCGCCGCCAGTTCGTCCATACGGCTGGCGGTGCGGTTCCATACCCGCAACGGAAACCCCGCTTTCAAGATATTGCGCGCCATGCCGCGCCCCATGATGCCGAGACCGATAAATCCAATGCGTTCGCGCTGCTCCATACGCTCGTCCCCCTGCTTTTTCAGTACGGAATCGGTTGTGCGCCATTGTATCACGCACTTCTCAGACGCCTGCTATTTTTGCGTAACGCTGGTGTTATCTGGAGGGATTGTCGCAGCGATCACATCTGGCTACAGTATCTGTAGTGTGTGGTTTCACATGTGCAGGAGTAGTAGCATGACATCGCTTCATCGCTTCGTTCTTGCTGTTGTACCGGTGGCGTCACTGATCCTGTCGTTGCTGACGGGATGCATTGCTCCCGCGACGATAGCGCTTCCGCCGCCAGACGCATCCTTCCCTACCGCTGCAATCCAGCATCCGGCAACGTTTCCGGCACAGGTGACGCCTGCCGGCATTCCTTCTTTTTCCTACGCCAATGTCACACCTTCTCCAACATTGCAACCCATTCCCACAGCGCTGCCCACTCCCATCCCGCCAACCATGCAACCGCTCAGTCCTGGCGGACTGCCGCACCCATTACGTGTGCGCCGGATACAATTCGGGGTGCACGCGCATCTCTTCTGGACCGACCGGGCGACACCACTGCGCCTGGCGAAGGACGCGGGTTTTGGCTGGATACGCCAGCAGATCCACTGGAAGGATCAGGAAGGTCCGCCTGGCTTCTATGCCTGGGGCGCTGAACTCGATGCATTGATTGCCGAAGTCAATGCCCGTGGACTGAAACTGATGATTTCGGTCGTCCGGTCGCCGCACTTCTACGGTCGTGGCGGCAGCGATGGGTTGCCGGAAAACCCCGAGGCACTGGGGAACTTTGTTGCGGCGCTGGCGCAACGGTACAAGGGGCGCATTCACGCGATTCAAATCTGGAATGAGCAGAACCTGGCATACGAAAACGGTGGCTATGTCTCAACCGACGATGCCCGACATTATGTCGAAATCCTCAAGGTTGCGTACCGGCGCATCAAAGAGGTCGATCCGGCGATCATCGTCGTCAGTGGCGCGCCAGCTTCAACCGCTGTCGATAGCCCTGGCATTGCGATCTCCGACATTCGCTACTACAGCGCCATGTTCGCGTATGAAAACGGCAGCATTCGGAATTATGTCGACGCAATTGGCGTCCATCCCGGCGGTTCCGCCAATCCGCCGGAGACTTTCTGGCCCGACGCACCGAGCCCGGCACAGGGATGGACTGACCATCCGACGTTCTACTTCCGCAATGTGGAACGTATTCGCAGTCTTATGGAAGGATATGGTCTGGCGGATATTCCGGTATGGATTACAGAATTTGGCTGGGCAACACGCAACAACACGCCAGGGTTCGAGTTCGGCAACCAGGTCTCGTATGAACAGCAGGCACAGTACATTATCGGCGCCATGCAATGGACGGCTGAACGGTATCCCTGGGTCGATGCCATGTTCCTGTGGAACCTGAACTTTGCCCCGTTGCGCGCGCGCAATGGCGAACCCTGGCACGAGCAGGCATCGTTCAGCATTATCAACACCGATTACACGCCGCGTCCGGCATATTGGGCGATCCAGCAATACATCGTACAGTATAATGCCCATCGTGAATGAGGCAGTCCAATCAACCACCACACAGCACGCCCCACCAGCCGACGAGCCTGCGGTGCCGCACCGCGCACCGCTCGCCGCTTTTTTATTGCTGCTCGCGCTCTACCTGCTGACAGCTAGCGGTCATCTTTACTCTCCCGACGAAGAGGCGATGTACTATGTGACGCGCGCACTCGCAACGCGCGCTGATGTCGCTATCGAAGACGGCGATCTCGTGCCGATGCCGTTGCGCGAGGGACGTGATGGACGCAGGGTGTCGCCGTATGGCATTCTTCCATCGCTGGCGGCGCTGCCGTGCTTTGCTGCGGGTGCGCTCCTTTCCAGCGGTGCACCGGTCGAGGTCTACGAGTATCTTACCCGTTTCGGCGTCAGCCTGCTCAACGCGGTCGTGACCGCTGCAACTGGTGCAATATTATTTTTGTTTGTCGTCGCATTGGGGTATCAACGGCGTACTGCGTGGCTGGTTGTGGCAACGTCGTGCATTGCAAGCCTGGCATGGCCCTATGCCCGGACGTTCTTCTCCGAGCCACTGGCTGGTCTGCTCTTGCTGTGCGCTGTGGAACGCGCCTACGCTGCTCGTGGACGGAATGACCGGCGTGCGCTGCTGATCTCCGGCATAGCAACCGGACTGCTAATCGCAACGCGCATCGCTGCTGTGATTGTCGTGCCCTTCCTGGCGCTCTATGTGGGAATCGCGGCATGGTCGCACCGATCATCGCATCAGAACGGTGTATACAACGGCACAGTCGAGCGGTTGCGTGCCGTGACAATGAGCTTTAGTCTGTGGGGATCGGGTCTGGTTCCTGGTGTGGCGCTGGTGATCGGCTACAACCTGGCGCGCTTCGGTACACCGCTGGCGAGTGGGTATGGTGATGAGGCGAGTGCATTTACCACACCGCTGATGACCGGATTGTTCGGGTTATTGCTCAGCCCCGGAAAAAGCCTGTTCCTGTACGCACCAGTTGCCGTGCTGGCGCCGGTTGGGGCAGTGCTGCTCTGGCGGCGCCGGCGATTGGAGACTGTGTTGCTGCTGAGCATAGTGATTTCCCACGTGCTGCTGTATGCGCACTGGCACGCTTGGGACGGCGGCGGTGTGTGGGGACCGCGGTTGTTGCTGCCGATCGTGCCGCTGCTGGCGATCCTGGCGGCGCCATTCTTCGAGCGTGCAGTGATCGGTCGCTCCGTCGTCATTCGCGCTGCGACCGGCATAATCCTGATGGCCGGCACGATCAATGCGCTGGCGGGCGTTCTCGTCAATCCGGCAATCTATCTCAATATGGACATTCCACGTCGGCTCATCTACTTCGACAGTGCATACTCGCCGCTGCTGGCACACTGGCGCATTGCGGCAGAACGCTGGCAGGCGCGGTATGGCGCTGGACAGTGTGCACTCGGCGATGGATTCTACTTCTCGGAGTCACGCAACGCACTGTTGCCGCGCATGACCGGCGCTCAGGGAATGATCGCTTGTCGAATCGACCGCCCTGCATTGCTCACGATCCGTATCAATGATGATCGTCCTGCCGGTGCGCCGCCGGGCAATCCGACGTTAGTCATTGCCGGTCGACAGGTTGCGCTCCGCGGCGGTCAGGGAAGCTTGGTTCGCGTGCTCGTAACGCCAGGAGGCACACTGACATTCACGGCACAACCATTCGCCCAGACGGTACCGGGAACGGAACGGCAGCGGATGGTCGGGTTGCGCGTCGATGATCTCGCAATCGTAGATGACATCGGCGCTCGTGTGCCCCTGAGCGATGCCGCAATCGAGCCGCCGCCGGCGAGTCCGCGCTACCGCTGGGGTTGGTATTTCGTCCCAACTGTTCGCCACACGACCGACCTGTGGATCGGGTATCTGCTGCAGAGCGAGGTCGGTCCCCTCCGCACAGCGGCGATCGTGGCGTTGATGGGTGGCGTGACGCTGGCAGCGGGGGTGGCAGGGGTGCGGATGCTGGAACGTTGAATGTGCGAACGTATGAACCTGCAAACGTGGAACGTGCAAACGTGTGAACCTGCAAACGTGGAACGTGCACCCATCTCCACACAACCGTCTACAATCCAAAATCTCCAATCTAAAATGGCACGCGGCTCCCCGTGCCTGGTGCGCACCCGTCCCCGACCGCAAGGGTCTAGCTGGCGTGTGGAAGAGAAGA
>JBEPYG010000064.1:0-15237 GCA_041641515.1 Roseiflexus sp. | reverse complement strand
TCGTGCAGCATGCCCGCAGCGGCGAAGTGTTGATGCTGGGGTACATGAATGAAGAGGCACTGCAACAAACGCTGGTATCCGGCATGGTGACGTTCTGGAGTCGCAGCCGACAGGCGCTCTGGCGCAAAGGCGAAACGTCCGGCAATGTGCTGCGGCTGGTCGAAATCCGGCAGGATTGTGACGGCGACGCCTTACTGGTGCTCGCAGAACCGGCCGGTCCGACGTGTCATACCGGTCGTGTCAGTTGCTTTCATCGCACCCTCGCTGATGATGTGACCGGTGTGCGGGCGCCGTCGTCTGTCATCCTTACTGATCTCGCCGATGTGATTGCTCAGCGTGCATCCACACCGAAAGAAGGGTCGTATACTACGAAGTTACTGACAGCAGGCGTTGATCGGATTGGCAAGAAGATCGGCGAAGAGGCGGCAGAAGTCATTATTGCGGCGAAGAATGGCGCTCCTGCCGAAGTTGCATGGGAAGTCGCCGATCTTTTGTATCACACGCTAGTGTTGTTGCAACAACAGGGAATGACCCTTGAAGATATCTGGGCAGAATTGCGACGTCGCTACGGTGGTTGAGTGCTATGCAACAAGATGGATCGGGGTGTACGCTTTCCGAACAGAGCGTAAGCCGCAGCAATCATGCGCATGGTGTCGCTCTCCCGCACCACGCTGCTTATCTGTCGTGGGTTGCGCAAACAGGGATGGCACTGACCCAGTCGCGTACTGTCGCTGAGGTAGTGGATGCTATTGCCGCGCACCTCAACGCGGCGCCATTTTTCTCACGCGGGTGTGTTCTTCTGGTGGAAGATGAGACGCTGCGCGTCCAACGAGAGGCATTGTTTGGAAACGCGCCGGTGTTAGCGCCGACGCTGGCGCTGGACGTTGGGCTCTGTGGACAGGCTCTTGAGCAGAAGTGTGTCGTGTCGTCTTCAGCGAGCGGCGTTTCACTCACTTCATGGGAGCGCATGCTGGCGACCGGTTCTGTTCTTATCTGCGCCCCATTCTTCGGGAGCAGGGCATCCGGTGTGATTGTTGCGGCACTGTCCGATAATACCGTGGACGATGAAGACGTGTGCGCCTGTTTGCAGGCAGCAGCTACGCTCACCGGCGCAACCCTCAACCGTGCCGCCGAGTGCGAGACGCAACTGCACGATCGAATGCGTCAGATTGACCAGGTGCATACTGAACGCTTGGCACTGGTAGGACGCCTGACTGCTGCCCTCGCTCACGAGATCAATAACCCGCTCCAGGCAATTGCCAATACACTTCATCTGTTGCAGCATCGCCCACTCAACGATGAGAAACGCCGGCGTTACCTGGCAATGGCGCAGCGAGAAACAGAGAGCGTTATCGTCGGCGTGCGCCGAATGCTCGATCTCTACCGTTCATCGGAGCAGGGGAAACGCCCGGTGTCATTGCGGCAGGTTCTCGATCAGGCGCTTCAGCAGGCTGCTGATGTTCTGCGTGAACGCGCGATCGATCTGCACTGTGAATTGACACCCGCTGATCTGCGTGTGCCAGGATTCGCCGGTCATTTGCGTTATG
Organism: Roseiflexus sp.; assembly: GCA_041641515.1. Lineage (GTDB taxonomy): Bacteria > Chloroflexota > Chloroflexia > Chloroflexales > Roseiflexaceae > Roseiflexus. The sequence goes on along the minus strand of JBEPYG010000064.1, from coordinate 13,690 downwards.
CCTGTTACAACCTGATCCTCAACGGAGTCTATGCGATGCCTCACGGGGGACAGCTGACCATTCGAACCTATCAGCAGATTGATACGAATGCATCTCTGGCGATTGTGGAGTTTGCAGATACGGGCGCTCCCGTCGATGATGCCGATCTGTATCGGCTGTTTGAACCAGACGGTCCGGTGCGCGGTGAGACGAACGGTATCGAATTACCGTTGAGCTACAGTATCATTGAACAACACAATGGCACACTGACCGTTCATCGGCATGCCGATGAGATGGTCTTTCGCGTGAGCCTTCCCATCGTCAATTCGTACCCCTGACGGTTCACCCGTTTCGGGTTCGTGTTTTTCTGCATCAGCGGGGCGCGCGGAACCCATACTGCCGCCAGATGCGTATCCCTGGAATCGTCCCCGCACCCCGAATGGTGAACTGTTCCATCCCTACCTCTTGATCGACAACCATTGCCGTCCGTTGCGCAATGCCTGGAGAATCATCAGCAGCAGCGTCGATCCAAACGTCGTGTACAGTAGGTTGAGGCGCATATTGCCGACCCGAATCTCTGTTATTGGCGGCAGACTGAACATTGCGGCGATCCAACCGCCGATAAATGCGCCGATCACCCCGACGATGATCGATACCAGCATGACGTGTAACCCTGGCGGGCTGAAACCAACGATCAATTCGGCGATGGCGCCGCAGATTCCGGCGATGACCAGCAGGATGAGCAACTGTAGCGGATCCATTAGACTCTCCTGGCTAATACCATTTTAGATTGTAGATTGTGAATTGTCGATGACTGTAAGAGCATTGCAGTGCGCTCTGATAAGAGTGCGTATACAATTCCAATCGGTATCAGAAACCAAGAACCGAAAATCAGGAATCGAACCATCGAAAAACAAGAACCAAGAGAAGAAAATCAAAAATCCAGAACTACCTCCCCAATGAACGATGTCCAATCCATCTCCACATGAGCGCCGTGATAAGCGGCAACACAAACAGCAGCACGAGCGTCGCATATTCGAGTGACGCGCCATACTGCGGTTGCCCGGCATCAAGCGCCTGCAGCGGAGCAATCACCGGTTGCGTGACGGCGTAGAGTGCCTGAACTACAGGATTATCAGGGCGAGCAGCAAAGAGTCGCAGGACGAGTCGCGCGATCAGGACGCCTTCCGTCATCCCCAGCACGATGGTTATTGCCGTAAGGATATGGTGGTTCTTCATAGCATGCGTGAATGAGAACATTCTCAGCAATGTTTCAGCACGTGACCATCGTGTTTCTGCATATGCCAGGATACACTGGCATTGTCGTTGATTATAACAGGACAAGCTCGCTGCTTGCATGCCCAGGGAGGCATTCAATGATCCAGGCGCCATATTCGCCAGCTGCAGTCGTTCGTGAAGCGACTGCTGCTCCATCGCGCAGTATCCGCTTCTACCAGGCGCTGTTCGCTGTCAATATGCTGATGTTCAGTACGCTGCTCGTCGCTCTGGCAGCGCTGTTGCTCACACCGTACACCTCGCTCACGCCGCTCGAGGCGGAAACTATTCGTGCGGCGGTCCAATCTCGCCTTGATGAAACTGTCGATGACCCGCTGGTTGAGGCGGCGCCTGGCGTTTTTGTGCGCTCCAGCAACATCCGCGGTTTCCGTCTGAATGGTGAGGTCTACTACTACTACATCGAAGGTGAACGCAACTTCGATCCGCTGAGTCGTGGCGTCGTTGATGACAACGATGTCGAAATCGTTCTGCGCGACACCGATCGCCAGTTTCCGCTGGTCGTCTACCGCATGCGGGGATGACTAGCGGGCGCGTTCGATGTGCGCACCGAGGGTGCGCAGGCGCTCATCGATCCGCTCGTAGCCACGGTCGATCTGCCCGATATTGTAGATGACACTGCGCCCCTGAGCGCACAGCGCCGCTAACAGCAGCGCCATGCCCGCCCGAATGTCGGGGCTTGGCAAGCCGTCGGGTTCGCCGTACAACTGGCTTGGACCGACGACCACAACACGGTGGGGATCGCACAGCACAATACGTGCTCCCATACCGATGAGCCGGTCAACGAAAAAGAGCCGGCTCTCGAACATTTTTTCCCAGATCAGGACAGTGCCGCGCGCCTGTGTAGCTACCACGATCGCAATACTGATCAGATCAGGATTGAACCCTGGCCAGGGAGAGGAGTCGATTTTCGGGATCGCGTTGTGAACGTCGTCGCGGATACACAATTCCTGTTCCGCCGGTACCACGATGTCATTCCCTTCGTCGCGCCAGGTAACACCCAGCCGCCCGAAAGCGATGCGTGTCATGCGGTGGTCGGAAGGGCGTGCATCAACGATGCGCAGGGCGCTGCGCGTCACTGCCGCCAGCCCGATGAACGACGCCACTTCCATAAAGTCAGGTCCGATCGTGTACTCGCCGCCTTCCAGCGCCGAGACGCCCTGGATGAACAGGCGATTAGTGCCAATTCCCTCGATGCGCGCTCCCAGCCGATTGAGGAAGTGGCACAGGTCCTGAACGTGCGGTTCTGAAGCGGCGTTGCTGATCACGGTATCACCTTCTGCAAGAACGGCGGCCATGATCGCCTGCTCGGTGCCGGTCACGCTCATCTCATCGAGGAAGATGTCAGCGCCACGCAGTCGTTCGGCGCGCAAAATGTACGCGGTTGGGGTGACCTCGATGGCCGCACCGAGGTCACGCAGTGCATTGAGGTGGGTATCGAGTCGCCGTCTGCCGATCATGTCGCCACCGGGACGTGGGATGGTCGCATACCCGCGGCGCGCCAGCAGCGGACCTGCAAGCAGCGCCGATGCACGAATTTTGCGCGCCAGTACGGGATCGGGGTCTGCTGTATCGACACCGGCAGCGCAAACAGCCCAGCTATGCGAGCCACACCGTTCGACACGGGCGCCGAGTCGTTCGAGCAGACCAATCATTGCCTGAACGTCGCCGATCTGTGGGATGTTATGCAGCACAACGGTGTGGTTGGTCAGCAAGGCGGCGGCAAGCAGTGGAAGAGCAGCATTCTTGTTGCCAGACGGTCGGATACTGCCACTCAGGCGATGCCCCCCCTCGATAATGAAACGTTCCACAATCACTGCTCCTCTGACGGTCGTGTCTGATCGCGGGCATCGGTTGGACGTCGGAAGCGTGACGGGAGATGATCGTGGACGCGCCGCAATGTTCGATGACCGTGCTGTCGAATCTTTTCACTCAGGGCGCCAAGGCGGTTCGCCGACTCTTTCACGGCAGCGCCTGTCGCTTCCTGCGTTTCCTGCGCTCTGGCGATCAACTCGCGCGCTTTTTCCTGCCCAACCGCCTGCGCTTCGCGGGCAATGCGCCGAAGTTCCTCGCGCGGAACCAGTTCGCCTTTTTCATACCACCGCCAGGCTGCGATGCCAGTCGCATACGTGCCGGCATAGGCAATACCGACTTTCGGCACGACCCCCCATACCGGCGCCAGACCAACAAGCGTGCGGGCGATCTCGCGCCAGACGAACGCCCCGCCGATGACCGGCATCACTTCGGCGATACGCCGGCGAAAGTCGGGAGGTGCGCCATACGCCAGCGCCAGACGATAGACCATGACAGCCTGATTTTTCGTGAGCACGAGAATGTCGGCCATTGCGAATGGAATGCCGAGGATCGGTATCTGTTCCGGCAGACTCGATGCCAGCGCATAGGTTGCGTTCGTCCATGAGATCGACTCGATCAGGCGGCGCGCATAGACGGCGCGTATGCCTGGCAGACGACGTGCTGCCGAGAGATGATGATGCGCCGGCAAACGTTCGAGGAATTCGCTGGAGAACAGGTTCACTGAGGCGGTCTGATCGGGGTCTGAAATAGCAACTGCGCGCGCTGCGGCAGATGCCGGCAGTGGCGCGCTCCCCGGTGCGAGCCGTGTTCCGAAGAACAGCGCCAGCAGTGCAGGACGCGGCAGGCGATCGATCTGTGCTAGCGCCGCTGCGTCTCTTTCGGTCAACCCGATCCGGCTATCGATCGCCAGAATGAGCATGTCCGCAGTGCTCAGATCCGCAGCAGAACGGGTGGCATCGCGGAGCGTAAGAAGCGTCAACGGCGTGGCGCCGGCAGGAGGGTAGCGGTTGGGACCGCGGTGTGCCAGCGAATCGATTGCCCTCAGGGCAGGATCGTGCCCGATGGCGATGACGCGCAGCGGTTGTTCTGCTTCATCGCGGATCGCGCCGACATCGATTTCACGCAGCGTTGTCCAGAGATTCCCAAGGGCGCTCCAACGCGACATGCATCATTTCCTCGAAGACGTGTTCTCTGCTATCGGGCAGAGATGATGCCCTCATTTCGAATCGGTTCAAACATTGACACGTTTCGATTATAGCACGCTGCACTGTGATGAAATGCTGATAAAGAACTGAGAACGATCAGGGCGCTACAGTTTTTGCTCTGCTACGACACGCCCGGCGGCTGATGATCGTTCAGACATTAATCCACTCTGCGGCCTGATCCCGTGGAGATGATGAACGTTCAACAACAGACGCGGTATACGCGCCAGCGAGGAGTGCACCTGCGCGCTCCGGGGAAGAATCCCGTCGGGGCACGGTGCGCCGTACTCCAACCGGGCAAAGATCGCCTGCGTGAGCTATCGTGGATTATCGGCAGACCATCAGATCTCGGCTATGGAACGCCCAGATCGCCGTGCAGCTGAGCTTCGGCCTGCCGCCCGCCAGACTCGCGATCCAGCGGGACGAAAGCTTACGCCGAAGCCCGCGTCGGCTCAGAAGACCACGCAGGTGGTCTGTGCACAACAAGCTGAAGGCGCTCACGTCCACGGCGCACGTGCCAGCCACCGCGTGACGTGAACGACAACAGTTGTCAAGGGGAGTGAATATGGCGTGCTCGGAGGCGTCTACACCTGACGTTGTGGCGCCGCAACATCGCTCTGCTGAACAACAACGTCTTCTCGTCGATCACGGGGATGATCCTCGAGGTTACGCACTGCTGGAACAGCGAGCACGAGGAGGGTGATCAGCAGGCAGACGCTTCCGCCGAGCAGGTACCAGACCTGCACGCCAAGTGCATCAGCAACCGGACCGGCAATCACGAGCCCCAGCGGTGACATTGCCATCGATACGCTCCCCAGCGCGGTAAAGACACGCCCCTGCATTTCCGGTGCGACAACCGACTGGACGATTGCCATCAGCGGCGCATTGACCACTGGCGACGTGACGCCGACGACAGCTACTGCCCCAAGGGCAAGCATAAACGCGGTTGCCGGAGCAGCGCCAATGATCAGGATGCTGATGCCCAGGCCGATTAACCCAAGCACCACCGTATGTATGCGGCGCCTGAACCCGCCCCAGATGCCAATGACCAGACCGCCGAGCACGAGACCTGCGCCCTCCGCGGCATTCATCCACGCCAGATGAAGTGCGCCGCCGCCGAAGTGTCGCGTGACCAGGATTGGCAACAGCGAGAAAGCCGGTGTCAACAGGAAGTTGATCGCTGCCGCCATCCCTATGACCATCATCAGCCCAGGCCAGCGCCAGATATAGCGCAACCCGTCGAGCATCTCCGCTGTTACACCCTGTGGTCGCCTGCCGGCCGAAGAAGAGGTGAGCGATGGACGTGGAAAGCGCACCAGACCAACGCCCATGATCGCAACCAGCGCTGTCACAACATCGATCATCATAAGGACGTGCAGCGGCCAGATGGCGATCAACAGCGCACCCAGGGGAGGTGCAGCGATGTTGGTGGCGCCTTGCAGCATCTGGTTCAACCCGCCGATCCGCGCCAGATGACGTTCGGGAACCATCAGCGATATCGATGCCTGCATAGCGGGCCAGTGAAAGGCGCCTCCCAGCGATCGGAGCGCCATGATCAGATAGACGTGCCAGATGGCGAGCGCATCGATCCAGAAGAGCCAGGCCAGCGCTGCTGCACCAAGCGCGCCGGTAAGATCTGCGATCATAATGACAGTCCGGCGATCCCAGCGATCGATCAGTGCACCGGCAAGCGGGCCGATGAGAATACCAGGCAACAGGGTAACGAGTGTCGCTGTGGCGAGCACAGTTGCAGAGCCGGTTGTCGCTGTCAGCCACCAGATGATGGTAAAGCCTGCCAGTCCGCTGCCGAAGAGTGAAAACGCTTGACCGATCCAGATCAGCGCAAATGGATATTTCCACGAACCCCGTGAACGATCGATAGTAAACACGCGCACACCTTGTCTATCCTCAATGAGGAACCATGTCGTCTGCAAGCATTCTGCGGCTTTTCGCAGCAGTGCGCGTCCTCAGAACAGGGGAAAAAGGGTGTGGAACATGCGCTCAGCCGATGACGCCCAGCTCACGAGCGCGCACAACAGCCTGTGCGCGGTTGTGAACCCGGATTTTGGCATAGATGCGTTTGATGTGCGATCGCACCGTACTGACGGCAATAACCAAGCTTGCAGCGATATCTTTGTCGGTATGCCCGGCGGCGAGCAGACGCAGCACCTGGATTTCGCGCGCGGTGAGCGATTCTTCGGGCAGAAGCGGCTGAGAAGCGTTCGTCGATAGGGTCGGGGTACGGTGAAAAGCGCCTATCAGGTCATCGATGTACGCCAGCAGACGACGGGCATCCGGGTCTCCCTGCTGTGCGCGAGGCGCGAGAGATGCACCACAATCGGCAAGGAGCCATTTCATCGTCTCGCCTTCATCGACGAACGTGCGCACCAGGTTGCCAGGTTCGGCATACTGGAGCGCCTGGAGCAATGCCTGGCGCGCACCGGAAGCGTCACCGGTCTGGCGACGGGCAAGCGCCAGAAGTTTCAGGGTGTCAATAATGCGGCTCGTATGCCGCCCCTGTTTGCTCTGTTCGAGCAGACATTGCAGCAGTGGAAGGGAAGTGCGACCTTCACCACGCGCCAGCGCAACGCGCGTCAGCACGAGATACTCGTAGAAGCGTTCGGGTGGTGGAGTATCTGTGAGGGAGAGACCACAGTCTGCTGCCCAGCGCTCGGCAGCTTGACGGTCGCCGCTGCGGAGCAGGCGTTCCGCGCGCCCTGCCTGTGTGTGATTGGCAATCCATCCAACCCGATACTCAAGGCTGAGCCGCTCGACCTGTTCGGCGAGGTCTGCCGCCGCATCTGCGTTGCCCCGTGCTCGCTGGATCGCGGAGAGGATCCAGAGACTGTTGATCAGGATATCATTATTCCACCAGTGCTCCGCGCGTTTGAGCGCGATTTGCGCGTAATGTTCCGCCTCGTTCAGCCGATCTTGTTCGTAGAAAACGTCTGCGAGTGCAAGATGGATCAAGGCAACGATTGGACGTTCCGTGGCGTTGCGTCGCTCGAGCAGACGCAATGCCTCATCGAGCAGCGCACGCGCTTCGGCAAGACGCCCCTGCTGACGATAGACCCCTGATCGCGACAATAACCCGATCAGTGCAATGACAAGATTCCGACCGGGCGATGCATCTAGCAGTTCTGCACAGGCCTGTTCTGCATCTGACAAGCTTCCCCGCATCACGTGGGTTTCGACCAGGTTCATAACTGCAATCGCGCGCGCAAGGCTATGGTTGAAGTCGGACAGGCGTTCGAGTGCGTGTGCTGCACAATGCAGCGCACGCGACACATCCCCGCGCACACGTGCTGCAAGTGAACGCATGGCAGACAGTTCACCGGCGACCAGCGATTGTGTGCGCGCATCCTGTCGGGTCATCGCGTGTTCAATTTCGACAGCGCGCGCTTCCGCAGCATCGAACTGGATGCTTGCCAGCAATGCCCATACCTGATCGAGCGCCAGACGCGGGTGCGCCAGAACCGTCTCGTCGGGCAGCGCTGCGATCCAGCGCAGGAGCGCCTGAGCATCGCCATACTCCCAAAGCGTTGTATCCGCAATTGCTTCAATAACCATGGCAGCGCTATCAGCATCGCCTGCCTGCAGAAAATGAGCGATGGCAGAGCCGGCAAACCCTGCATCGCGATACCATTGCGCAGCACGGCGATGCAGGTCGGTCACCAGCGCCGGTTGTGTGCGCTGGAGCCAGTCGCGCAGCATTTCGGCAAACAAATGATGGTAACGGTACCAGCGACGCTCCTCATCCAGCGGCGTTACAAACAGATTGGCACGTTCCAGATAATCGAGCATTGCCTGCGCTGGCATCGATTGTCGATCGCCATCAGTCACTCCAGGTTCAAGCAGCGCATCGCACAGCGCAGCTGACATGCGTTCCAGCACCGACGTATGCAACAGGAAACGCTGCACGTGAGCGGGCTGGCGGGTGATGACCTCTTCCAGAAGATAATCGACGATCGCGCGGTGACTTCCAGCAAAACGGCGAATAAACGCCTCAACGTCGGTGTGATCGCGAATCGAGAGCGCTGCCAGTTGCAGGGCGGCAGCCCAACCCTCGGTGCGTTCTTCCAGAGTCCGGATGGCATCAAGCGGTAGATCGAGCCCCATCGTTGACCGGAGAAATGCAGCAGCTTCTTCGGTCGTAAAGCGCAGGTCAGCAGCACGCAGTTCCGCCAGACGTCCACGCGCTCGCCAGCGCACCAGCGGGAGTGGCGGATCGGCGCGGGTGGCGATGACCAGGTGAACATGCGAAGGCTGGTAATCGACAAACGCCGCCAGTGATGTATGCACGTCCGTCGAGGTGATCAGATGATAATCGTCGAGCACAATGACCACATGCCCTGCGATCGTATTCACATCGGAGATGAACGCATGCGCCAGCAGCGTGTGGGGTGGTTGCTGGGGCGACTCCAGTAGCAATCGTGTATGAGCCCCTCCCCCAGGGCGCGTTGTATCGAGGGCAAGGGCAAGCGTGTTCCAAAAACGCGGCGGATCATCATCGGCGGCATCGAGTGAGACCCAGACGATCGCCGCGGCTGCCGACGCCTGTCTATGCGCTGTCCACGCTGTCAGCAACGTGGTTTTACCGAACCCTGCCGGAGCGGACATCAGCGTGAGCGCGACAGAAAGCGACTCATCGAGAAGGTTCAGCAGACGTGGACGTGCAACTAATGAGGGACGTTGCGGCGGTGGACGCAGTCGACTGGCAATCGCCAGTGTCTGCGCGTCGGCGAGACGGCGCTGGCTTGCGGGTTGATCGCCAGCTGCAAATGCCATATCGATGTGATGAAGTCGTGCCGTGTTCAGATCGCTGGCGCGCCCCAGGTAGCGTTTGTGCAATCTGCCGCCGATACGCCGGTAGGCGTACCAGTACCAGCCATTGCGCTGACGCTCGCGGCGCGCCGTAAAGCCACCGCTGGAGCTCCGATACACAAAGGACGTCGTCTGCTCGTCATTCAGCCAGGCATACCATTCGGGCGAACCGACCGCGATGACGTCTGCCCCGTCAGACCGGCAAAGGTGATTATCGATGATGATGTGGGTGTGGCGATGATGATGCATAGAGTTACCTAACGGAACAGAGTATACCACAGTGTTAGGTAACTGTGAAGCGCCTGAGACATCGACACCTTGATCGCTCGTTGACGTCCATCAGTCTACGCCTGCGCAAACGCCGGCTTCGCGCGAAAGGTGATGCCACGCTCATTGCACTGGACGGTATGGACTGCTGAAGCCTTGCTTCAGCAGTCCACCGAACGCTCGAGCACATCTCGCCCTCAGACCCCCACGCAGATGCGCCGCACACCGTCGCGATGAACACAGCTCTGCGGATGCGGGCGAGCCGCCCACACACCTGCGAGATGCAGGCGAGCCGCCCGCGCTCCCAATTTTTCCTCAATATGACTACATCCCACACTGTCGCGATGAAAGCAGCTGCAGGGGTGCGGGCAACCTCAGCCATCATGCAGTTGCGCCGCACAGTGCTGAATAAAAACAGCGACAGACTATCGGCTATCGCCTATAGGTACGTCAGATACAGGCAATGCGCCTGCGGATCACACGACGACCATCTCGCGATACACACCAAACACATCGCGCAGCACATCACACATTTCGCCAATGGTTGCATAGGCGCGCACACAATCGAGAATTGGCGGCATCAGATTGTCCTCTCCCCGTGCTGCCTCGCGCAGCGCTGCCAGGCGTTGCCGGACAAGCGCATTATCACGGGTGGCACGCACACGCTTCAGTCGCTCCAGGTGCCGTGCCTCGCCGTGTGGATCCATCTCAAGAATCGGAATTTCGAGCGGCGTCTTGGCGGCATACCGGTTCACTCCGATGACGCCGCGCCGACCGGAGTCAATCTCGCGCTGGTAGCGATAAGCGGCATCGGCAATCTCCGACTGAAAGAAACCGCGACGAATAGCCGGAATAACGCCGCCAAGTTCATCGATCCGGCGAAAATAGGCAAGACACTCTTCTTCCATACGGTTGGTCAGCGCTTCGACAAAGTAGGAGCCGCCGAGCGGATCGACCGTGTTGGCAACGCCGCTCTCCTCAGCAATGATCTGCTGAGTGCGCAGCGCAATCGTGACAGCTTTTTCGGAAGGCAGCGCCAGCGCCTCGTCCATCGAGTTGGTATGAAGCGACTGGCAGCCGCCGAGAACGGCAGCAAGCGCCTGGATGGTCGTGCGCACGATGTTGTTCTCCGGCTGTTGCGCTGTCAGTGAACAGCCGGCTGTTTGTGCATGAAAGCGCAGCCAGAGCGAACGAGGGTTCTGCGCGCCAAACCGTTCGCGCAACGTGCGCGCCCAAATGCGCCGTGCAGCTCGATATTTCGCTACTTCCTCGAACAGATCGTTGTGAGCGTTGAAGAAGAAACTGAGGCGCGGCGCAAACTCATCGACGTGCAATCCGCGTTCGATAGCGGCCTGCACATAGGCAAGCCCATCAGCGAGGGTGAATGCCAGTTCCTGGACAGCAGTCGCACCTGCTTCGCGAATGTGATAGCCGCTGATCGAAACCGGATTCCACTGGGGTACGTGGCGCGTCGAAAACTCGATAGTATCAACCACCAGACGCATTGATGGCTCCGGCGGGAAGATATACTCGTTTTGGGCAATGTATTCCTTCAGGATGTCATTCTGGAGCGTGCCGCGCAGCTGGTTCCATGGGATGCCGCGTTTCTCCGCCACCGCCAGATACATCGCCCAGATGATCGCCGCCGGCGAATTGATCGTCATCGAGGTGCTGATCGCATCGAGCGGTAGTCCATCAAGCAGAATCTCCATGTCGGCAAGCGATGAGACCGCCACGCCACACTTGCCGAACTCACCGGGAACCAGCGGATCGTCAGTATCGCGCCCGTAGAGCGTCGGCATGTCGAATGCAATCGAAAGGCCGGTCTGTCCCTGGTCGAGCAGATAGCGGAAGCGGGCATTGGTTTCCTCAGCGCTGCCGAAGCCGGCAAACATGCGCATCGTCCAGAGTTTGCCGCGATAACCGGTCGGATGAATGCCGCGGGTGAAAGGATAGACGCCTGGTAAGCCAATATCGTGGAGCGGGTCGGTTCCTTCAAGGTCGAGCGGCGTGTAGAGACGGTTGATCGGCGTGCTCGAGACGGTGGTGAAATCGGCGTCGCGTTCAGGTGTGCGCTCAAGCGTCGGTTGCAGCACGGTGCGTTCCCATTCCTGATAAGCTTCACGAAAGGATGCCAGTTCGTCGGACATCATCGTCTCCTCTCATACATTGACAACTGCTCTTCAATTATTGTACACTTTCAGTATACCCTCGAAATATGATCCCTCTATTCAAACGGGGAGCCGCCACATGCGAAACGTACTGCTGCGCGCGCGCTGCTGGCGCATCGTCTGGGTTATGTTTCTCGCCGCACTGAGCCTCGGATTGATAGCGAGCGGCGCGATACCGGCGACCTACGTTGAACGTCGTGAAACCGCGCAGCAACTCTGGAAGTCGCAGTCGATCACATCGTATCATATTGTGGTGCGGGCATTTTTTGCCGGTCGGGTGTGTGCCCAGGAAATCGAGGTGCGCGGAACCCGACAGTATATGCTGCGCGATACGTGCAACTCGTCGTGGCTTTCGTCGCTGACAGTGGATCGACTGTTCGAGTTGAGCGCGCGGCTCGAAGCAGGTCCCGAATGCTTCCCTTCGCAGCAGGATTGCGTGTGCCAGCGGGTGCGCGCCGGGTCGATCGAGTATCATCCAGATCACGGTTTCCCATCAACGATTGGCTGGCGGCGCGAAATGCAGCCGAACTGGCAGCATCCCGCATACTGGAAGCGCGTCTGGCAGACGCACGAGTTGCCCAACTGCGCCTCTCCGGTTCGTAGCCTGCGTCTTGAAGTCGTTTCACTGACACCACTCGACGATTATGAGACCCCGCGCCTATATCACGCGTCGCCTGCCGCAGGCGGCAGTTGATATTGTAACTGCAGCATGCGATACAACATTCTGGGACGACGAAGCGCTGCCTGTTCCTCGTGACGTGCTGCTGCGAGAAGTCGCCGCTGTGGATGGCGTGCTCACGTTACTGACCGATCGCGTCGATGCAGAGTTGCTCGATGCTGCACCGCGCCTGAAAGTCGTCGCCAATATGGCGGTTGGATACGATAATGTCGATCTGCCAGCGCTCACATCGCGCGGCGTATTGCTCACCAACACGCCCGATGTGTTGACCGAGACGACCGCCGATCTGGTCTGGGCGCTCATCCTGGCGGCATCGCGACGGGTTGTCGAGGGGCATCGGTTGATCGCTGCCGGGGAATGGAGCACCTGGTCGCCGATGTTCATGGTTGGGCAGGATGTGCATGGCGCCACGCTTGGCATCGTTGGCGCAGGAAGGATCGGATCAGCCGTGATGCGGCGCGCCGTCGGTTTTGGAATGCCGATCCTGTATCACAACCGCCATCCGTCGCCAGCGCTGGAAGCGCACATTGGAGCGATCCCGGGTGCGACCATTCGCTATGTTCCACGTCTGGACGATCTGCTCGCGGAGGCGGATGTGGTTGTAGTGATGGTTCCACTGACCCCAGAGACGCGCGGGATGTTCGGGGCGCGTGAGTTCGCCCTGATGAAACCGACCTCGGTTTTTGTCAATGCAGCGCGTGGTCCGGTCGTGTGTGAGACAGACCTGATCGAAGCGTTGAGGCGCGGTCGTCCCTGGGCTGCCGGGCTCGATGTGTTCGAGCGTGAGCCGATCGGCGCCGACCATCCGCTGCTGGCGCTTCCCAATGTGGTGTTGACACCGCACATCGGCAGCGCGACAGTGGCGACGCGGACGCGCATGGCAGTCGTGGCGGCGACGAATCTGGTCGCGGCGCTGACCGGTCAACCGGTTCCGAACCCGGTCAATGACGTTCAACGTTGAACGTGCGAACGTGGAACAGAGCGCATTCGGTTTGACAGGCGCCCGTGACTGTCGTATAATGCATATCCGCCACGATATGTGGCAAGTTGTCTATTGGGTCGGTACCGAAGTGGCCAACCGGGGCAGACTGTAAATCTGCTGGCTTAACGCCTTCGCTGGTTCGAATCCAGCCCGGCCCACCAGTTCGACTGAGAATGTAGAGTTGAGCGCGCGCGATCAAATTCCTCAATTCTACATTCTCATTCTTATGTTCATACGCCCATGTAGCTCAGCAGGTAGAGCACGTCTTTGGTAAAGACGAGGTCACGGGTTCGAGTCCCGTCATGGGCTCCAGCCGGGCAGCGGCGGTTAGCGCTGCGCCTGACAGTTCAAGGAGCAATAAGAAGCAATGGCAAAGCAAAAGTTTGAGCGCACCAAGCCGCACGTCAACGTCGGCACGATCGGTCACGTCGACCACGGCAAGACGACGCTGACCGCCGCGATTACCAAGGTGCTCGCC
>JBEPYG010000063.1:0-15257 GCA_041641515.1 Roseiflexus sp. | reverse complement strand
CTCGGCAATGTTGCTACAGATCGGCGCCTTCCCCACGGCGATGGAAGTGGGCCGTTGACTGCCGGGTTGCCCCTGCAACGATCCATCCCAGTGCGCTTGCTGCGGCGATGAACATCACTGCCGACGCCAGGGGCCACCAGGGAACCGTGTTGGGCCAGACCAGCAGGTTGGCAGCCTGAGCAATGGTCAACAACAGCACAAGATTTCGAACAACACGCGGAGAATCACCGACAGCGGCGCTGGCAATCAGCGCCGCTGCTGTTATGGTCAGCATGTACTGTGGACTGAAAACCCGGTTGAGCAGCAGGAATATGGCAGGCGTCAGCGCCGCCAGCGCTATGAGCCGCCACTCCGATAGCGCCGGTCGTAATGCGTTCAGCATCACCCCCACCAGCGTCGCTCCCTGAACCGCAACGGCGACTCCCACGAATCCGCGCCCCGTCTCGACCGCTCCCCACGGCGCCGGCAGACGCGACCAGTGCTCGGGGGCAATCACCAAGAAAACTAGAAACCAGAGACTCTCACCGGTGATGGCGCGCCCGCCCTGAAGTGTATATGGCGCCAGAAAGCGTTCCCAATCGATAAGCGCAAATGGGATCGATGTGACTGCCACTGTAATCATTCCGCCCGCCGCAAACGCCCACAACGATCTGAAAGAGCGCGAAGAACGCAAACGCGCTATTCCAAAAGCTAGCACAGGCGCCGCCAGCCATGGCGTCCACTTCAGCGCACCGCCGATGCCGAGCGCCACACCGCTCCACCCCATGCGTCGATGCGCAAACGCCGCCAGCCCAAGCGCCAGCAATGCGGTTGGAAGGGAGTCATATTTGCCATGCCAGAAAGGGAGCAGGAGCGACGATAGCGCATAGAAGCACGCCAGCGCCGCAGCGCCTGTCCCCTCCCCGGTTACTGCACGGCGCTGCAAGCCGATCTGCCAGATCCCCCAGACGATGAGCAGATCGGCGGCGGTGTTGCAGAGCGGCAACGCCAGCGCAAACAGTTCACGACTGGCAGGGAGCGCCATCAGCGCCCACGGAATCAGAGCGCCAGACGGATACTCAACGACCGGCAGACCCAGTTCGAGGGTTGCACGCCCGTAATTGTAGAAGAGCTCAACATCCGGGTCACTACCGATCTCTCCGCTGAGCAACCGTGTCGTCAGCGCCAGCAGACGCACAATCAGCGCAATCTGCAGCAGATCGGGCAATGACCATGAACGTCGATCCGCCCTCCACACTCCCCACACCGCCAGTGTTGCCTGTGCTCCGATGACCGGCACGACCCATGACCCTCGCGTCACGCCGGTGACAATCAGGGCATCGAGGAGCACGCCGCCGATCGCCGCCAGCACCACAGGTTCTCCGAACCACACTGGTTGCCGAGCTGGTTCTCGTCGCTTCATCCACGCGAACAGGATCGTGATGCTTCCGAGCAGAAGGGCATAGAACGGCAGGAACGGCGTCGTCCGCATTGGAAACCAGACCCACAGGACGCCACACACCCCAATAGCGCCCAGTGCACTGGACATTCGTATCAGCGGATGGCGTCCAGTGAATGATGCAGCTAGTCCGATCGCCAGAATCGCGAGGGTGTGCTGTAACGGTGGCAGCACAGGATCGCCCAATAGATTCAGCCGCACCAGATACACGAGAACGCCGAGATTGCGGCGATCGCCATCCGGCTTCCACGTTTCGCTCTGAATTGCAATGCGGATTGTTTCTCCTGCAGGAAAATCTGGAGGATGCAGCAGGCGATAGCGCCGGGGAGCAGCTGGTGGCGTGATCGTGATCGACGTGGCAGCAACCGACAGAGTAGTAGATGGCGGTGAGACATCGGGAGGACGAGGCGCTGCCATCACAATCTCGACGAGATGCGGAGCGCCATAGCCGGCAGCGGATAACACAACACCGGCATCACCGTCTGTCCAACGAAACGACCCATACCCATCGCGTTCGCGGGTCTCGAAACCACGAGCGCACCCCACGTCCTCTCCAGCTCCAACATCACAGACCGGCGGAAGCGCGAGCGCAGTTGCACCCCCTGCGATCAGCAACGCTGTCAGGACGATGCCAGCCAGATAGAACCAGGAACAACGAGGTTCATCGTTCACGCAGTGGTCTCACGCAACAATGCGGTTCCGCAGGAGACCGAGACCGGAAGCCTCAAGTTCAACCAGATCGTCGGGTTCGATCCAGGGTCCCTGCCCGTCGGTCGCTTCGAGGAGTGAACCGCCGACGCCGCCGCAGGCGATCATATCACCAGGAGAGAGGGTGCAATCCTGTGAGGCGGCAGCAATCATCTGCGCAAACGCATACGTCAGATCGCGGAGATTGCCGCGCGACTGTTCCACACCATTCACGCGGGCGATCAACGTGAGATTGAAATGCCCGCCGTCGAGCGCATACTCATCGAGTTCATCCGGCGTGGCAAACCAGGGTCCCACGGATGTAGCTGCATCTTTGCTCTTGCTGAAAGCAAAACCGGCGAGCATTTCTTCGCGCTGAACGTCGCGCGCCGTCCAGTCGTTGAGCAGCAGATACCCCGCGATGTACTCATTCGCCTCATCGGGATGAATGTCGCGACCCGCACGACCGATGACGCACGCGACTTCGAGTTCGTAATCGAACGCCACGGTGCGCGGCAACGGTATCGTTGCGTCGGGACCGAAGATAGCGATATGGTTGCCGAATGTGAAGAGCGGGCGTTCGTACCAGTAGTAGGGCACACCACCACCGTGCAGACGGGCAAGCGCCGCCATATGCTGCTCGCTCGCCTCGAAACAGCGCAGACTGGAAGGGCGGGGAAGCGGCGCCAGCAGGCGCGCTTCATCCAGCGGAATGAGCATTTCGACGCCGCCAATCGTTAGCGGTCCATACTGCGCAGTCGCCAGACCCTCGTCGTGACCGCCGCCGATCTGATCGATCACCGCTGCCACGATCTCTGCCGCGCCATCGAGCCCCATCCCCTCTGGTGTCCCTTCCAGCACATCGAGCAGACTCCACGGCGGCGGCGGCGGGTCGTCGAACACCAGTGGCGCGGCGGCCGCCAGATCGATGATGGTATCGCCTATCACCACGCCGACACGCGGCTGCCGGTCGATGAACTGAAAGGTGACCAGACGCATAGCTTGCTCCTTCGGGATGCACTGCGCGCGGATCATAGCCGCCGCCGGCGCGGGTGTCAAATTGTGGCGCGCGTTAAGTGTTCATTTACCTGTTTCACGTGAAAACATTCCGACCGCAGCGCGTCGTCAACGCGTATCTGAACCCCTCGTGCGATCGTCTGCAATCCGAAACTCCAATCCGAACATGGGATGACAGTGCATTGTCTTGTAACGCGATAGTTCATGATACGATATATAGAGACATTGTTATATCAAGGAGTTCGACGTGCCGCACACACCCCGACCCATCATTGGCGTTCCATGCCTCATGGGCATTGCGTTCTTCGCCCGAAACGATCCCTGGTTCCCCAGAATCCACGGAAATGTCATCGATTATCTGCAGGCGATCGAAGCAGCTGGGGGCGCTCCACTCCTCATCCACCTCACAACGAACGACGACGTACTGGAAAGGCTCTATCAGCAGATCAACGGCGTGCTCCTAGCAGGCGGCGAGGACATCGATCCTGCATGCTATGGAGCTCCGCGCCACCCGAAACTGGGCGTTCCCGATCCTGTGCAGGATGCTATCGAGATGAAGTTAACACGATGGGCGCTCCGCGATGGAAAACCGGTGCTGGCGATCTGTCGCGGCATTCAACTGCTGAATGTCGCGCTTGGCGGAACACTCTACCAGGACATCCCTTCCGAAGTCGAAGGCGCCTTGAACCATAATGAGTCGACCGACCGGGAGGATATGACGTATCTGGCGCATCCGATCAGCATCGAAAGCAACTCGCGCCTGGCAGACCTTTTCGGCGCAACGGAGGCGCTGGTCAACACGCTCCATCACCAGGCGATCCGCGACATCGCACCGGCGCTGCGTGTGACCGCCCGCGCCCCCGATGGCATCATCGAAGCGGTCGAGGCGGTGACGCCGGGATGGGTCGTGGGAGTGCAATGCCATCCGGAGATGCTGTGGAACCAGCGCGACTCGCGCTGGGCGCGAGTGTTTCAGGGGTTCGTCGAGGCAGCAGGAATGCGCGTTGAATGTTGAATGTCGAATGCATGCCGCGCGAGCAGCGCAAGGGTTGAATGCGGACGATCATCTCCCGCTCTGCGGCGATTTGCCCGCGATCAGATTCTCCAGCGCCGGGGTCATCTCTTCGCGGGTGATACCGCCTTCGTACCGCGCCACGATCACCCCATTTGCATCGATCAGGTACAACCACGGCTCAGATTGTAAACCCCATGCAATCATCGGATCGGAAAGCCCCACATTACGCTCTTCGGGGCGTGGGGCGCGCCCTTCCTGCGCCAGTTTCTGAAAGACTGCCGTCTGCGCCTCGAACGACTCACGAAACGGGTAGCGAAAAACCTCGACATGGATGAAATTGATGCGGTCACCGTAGATCTTCTGCAACTCCTGCATCACGCTCAAGCTGGGGGCGCACACCGCCGTGCGGCAGTAGGCCGGGGTAGCGAAGAGCAGCGCAGTCGGCTTGCCGTTCTGCAATGCCTCGTCCAGGCTGATCTGATACATCGAAAGGTCTTCGACGCGCCCCGACGACAGGTGCGATGGATCGGGCACATCACGAACGGTCGGCGTCTTCACCGAAATCGCCCGATCCCCTACATTGGGAACCTCTGAACGCTCTCTGACCTCGAGACGCAGGCGCGCGACGCTCGGCTCCGACTGACCGCTGAGCGTGGTCTGCACCTCGATCCCCCAGTTGCCAGCCTGGTCGAAGGTCGGGTAGGCGACGTAGATCGCCGCAGGCAGCCCCTGACCGTAGTATATTGCATCCGTTTCGATTTTGACCGGCGAACTCGTGTCGTTCAGATCGAAGAAGCGCAGGTGGATCTTCGCCCCTGGATCATTGACCGGAGACCCGTCGCGCACCAGACCCAGCGCGATGCGGTTCGGGCCAACCACCGCTTCGGTAAAGGCGAAGACTGGCGTCACCTGACTGCTGCGGCGTTCCGATGGTTGCCCGCACGCGGCGATCAGTAGCGCCGCCAGAAGCAGTGTCAAAAGCCTGTAATGCATGGAAGTTCCCTTCCTCTTGCGCATCGAACGTATCATCAATCTCGACGCCGAAACCATTGTGTCGTTTCGCACGCTTCGGCTCCGGCAAAGGACGCCGTGCAGCACGCACGTTTCCCCGTTCAAGCATCAACACAGGCGCCGCCTCATCGAACGGATTGACAATTCAGTATTCGAGGCGCCTACACGGGTATAGTACCACCTTTCTGCGACGTATCGCAAACAGGGAGGCGAGGTGACTGTCCATGATCGGAAGATCGAGGCAACCCCCGAGAACACGAATTGGCGTCGGGATGGTTCTCGCGAGGTCTTTCAGCAATTCATCCGGTATACGTCCGACACCTGCGCGAGCAAAGCTCAGCGGCAGATGATCTCACGCCGACGCCTGCGCGGGCAAGAACGGATTGTTCAAAACGATCCGCCCGCCCGCCTCTGCACACCTGGCATTCTTATGGTAAGATTCTCAGAAAGGAGGATGCCTGTGAACCTGGCAATCATCGGTGCAGGGATGGCCGGTCTCAGCGCGGGGCGCGAACTCCGTCGGCGACACCCCAATCTGTCCATAACGGTCTATGAAAAGAGTCGCGGCGTTGGGGGGCGCGTGGCGACGCGACGTCGCGACGGGTTTGTGTTCGATCACGGCGCACAGGTCATCAAGGCGCAGGACACCGATATCGATCGCTTGCTCAACGCTGAACTTCCGTCTGAAGGATTGCGCCGCATCACACAACCGGTGTACATCTTCCATGCCGATGGCACAATTGCCGAGGGAGATCCAACGCTCAACGCTGAACCATCGTGGTTCTACGCCAGTGGTCTCACTCAACTGGCGAAACTGCTTGCCGCCGGTCTCGACGTCCAGCGCGAGGTCCGCATTGCGTCGCTGCGCCGCGAGGAAGGAACAGCACGCTGGATGCTATTCGACGCACACGGCGCACACGTGGGAACCGCCGACGCTGTGCTGCTGACGCCGCCAGCGCCGCAGACGGCGGAAATCATGGCGCTGAGCGATTTCGATCCGGTACTGCGCGATACGCTGGTGCGGGAACTGATCCATGTGCCATATCGACGTTGCCTGACGCTGACGCTGGCGTATGACCGGCCAATTGAGCGCCCGTTCTATGCACTGATCAATGTGGATCGGCAACATCCAATCGCGTGGCTGGCGCTCGAACAAACGAAGGGAACGGAACGCTGCCCGCCCGGGCATAGTCTGTTGATTGCGCAGATGGCCGGGCATTTCAGCCTGCAACAGTGGGATACACCCGCCGACGAACTGGCAGCCGTCGTGATCGAAATGGCCGGTATGCTGCTCGGGGAGGACCTCAGTCGGCCCATGTGGTATGATCGCCAGGGATGGCGCTATGCCCTGCCGGATGGGATTGCCAGATCGGAATTGCTGAACAGCACCGAGACAGGGTTGTTCTTTGCTGGAGACTACACTGTGGGGCTTGGGCGCATCCATCTGGCGATCAAGAGCGGCCAGGAAGTCGCCGCTGCTATCGAAGCCTGGCTCAAACGATAGATAAAATGGAGCACCTGCATGTCCACTCAAAACACCAACCCGGCAACTGCGCCATCTGAGGCGCGTTTCCCCTGGCGCGCATTGTTCATTGGGCTTGGCATTGCGCTGGCGCTGGCAGCAGTCGCTATTCTGAGCCAGGGGAGCAGCAGCCCAGTGGCGCCACGCGGCGCCAGCATGCTCATCCTGGCGCCCGCAGCGTTCCTTGCTGGAGTGTTCAGTTTTCTCTCCCCTTGCACATTGCCGATCCTGCCTGCCTATTTCGCCTTCACCTTCCAGGCGCAGCGCGAACGGATCGTGATTATGACCGTTGCGTTCTTCTTGGGGCTGGCGACGACCATGGTGTTGCTGGGCGCCACGGCGACGGCGCTCAGTCAGGCGCTGTTCCGCAACCTTGAGGCGCTGACGTTCATCGGCGGATTGATTGTGATTGTCTTTGGCATCCTCAGCATGCTGGGGAAAGGCTTCAGCGGCATTCAGATCCTATCGCGCCCTTCAACCAGCATCGCCGGTTCGTACCTGTATGGCGCAACCTTTGCGCTTGGATGGACAGCATGTGTCGGTCCGATCCTGGGAGCGCTGCTCACCTTGCTGGCGACACAGGGCATCGCTATCCTGCAGGGCGCGATTCTCTCGTTCATCTACGCGCTGGGTCTGGGCACGCCGCTGATTATCGTGGCGACCTTTTTCAGCCGCCTCGGCGCTGGTTCGCCGTTCTGGAAGGCGCTGCGCGGGCGTGGGTTCAGCCTGAACATCGGCAGTGCTCAACTGCACCTGCATACCACCAGCCTCATCAGTGGAGCGCTGCTCGTAATCATGGGAGTCCTGCTGGCAACCGGGCAGCTGACCGCGCTGAGCGAATGGTCGCAGCGCACACCCCTAGCGCAGTGGGCACTCAGCCTCGAGCAGTGGGTGCAGCGCATCTTCTTTGGCCAGTGAACGGAGCTGCGTGAGAGGAGCCAGGATGACCGATCGACCTGATGCAGCCGGGTGTGTCGTCTATCGTTACGATGAGCATGGACGACCGTTCATCCTGCTGATTCACGACCAGTACGGCAAATGGACGTTGCCCAAAGGGCATCTCGACGATGGCGAGGAGGCGCAAGAAGCGGCAGTACGCGAGGTGCGCGAAGAAACCGGAATGACCGGTGCATTAGGGCCGTTCGTCGCGTCCATTACCTACATGATCCAGAAGAAAGGCAGACCGTACCGGAAGCGTGTCGACTTCTTCCTGATGCGCGCCGATGATGGGGAAGCCGTTCCACAAAACGACGAAGGGATCAGTGCTGTTGCCTGGCTCCCCCCCGACGAGGCGCAGATGCGAGCCGGGTACCATCAGATTCGCAACATCATCGCCCGCGCAACGGAGATGATCCCACCGCCCTGAGCAGAAACCTTCCGAGCATCCCTGCACTTGAAGTAGTGTGCAAAACAGATGCGACGCGACCATCCCACGCCGCGATGAAAACAAGATTGGAGATGTGGGCGAGACACCCGCGCATCCCAGGCTAGAACATAGATTCGCTTCTCGCGCAACCCGACCATCGAGTCTTCGGGCAGGCTCGACATCCCGGCGGCAGAGCTACAACCGCGGCGGCACGACTCCTACCTGATTCTGGTATTTGCCCGCCTTGTCGGCATACGACATAAGCGGCGGTTCGTCGCTCTCAAGGAACAAGACCTGCGCAATCCCCTCGTTGGCGTAGATCCGCGCCGGCAACGGCGTCGTATTCGAAATTTCGATCGTTACATACCCGCACCATTCCGGTTCCAGCGGCGTCACATTCACGATGATGCCGCAGCGAGCGATCGTGCTTTTCCCCAACACAATGCAGAGCACATTGCGGGGAATGCGGAAGTATTCCACCGAACGCGCCAGGGCGAACGAGTTCGGCGGAATATCGCAGTAGTCACCGCGAATATCGACGAACGAACGGGGATCGAAGTGCTTGGGGTCCACCAGCGTGTTGAACACATTCGTGAACACCTTAAACTCATCGGCGACGCGCATGTCGTAGCCATAGGACGATAGCCCATACGAAATAATGCCGCCGCGCACCTGTTCAGCAACAAACGGCTCGATCATGCCGTATTCGCGCGCCATTGCCTGGATCCAGCGATCGGACTTGATGGTCATACACATGCTCCGTACTACTCGCGTCTACCACCCGCCTCAAAGGGCAACATCTCTGAGAAGATGGACGAAGCGACGATGGTGCGGCATTATAGCACAGGAAAAATACAAACATTTGTCCGTATAAAGAGTGCTAAGGTTCGCGAATCGCGCGCGAAGACACGATTTGCACACTGTGGTAGTAGAGACAGCGTACCATTCTGGTAATAGCAGATGACCCTGTCAGTGGTATAATAATAATAATAGTGGTGAAGTCAACAGTCTTTCACGCAAAAACCTATGCACAGTAGCATGAAATGCATGCCAGTGTTCAGGCAAGGACCTCCTCTGTCCCTGATCGACACCTTACTCTGGAGGAACTACAATGTCGACGTACCAGCCACGACCAGGTCAGTCGGCCGATGTTTACGAACTTGAAACGTTTTCGTTTGCCGCCTTCTTCCAGGACGAGAAGAAGGTGCTCCACAGCCGCAGCATGATGCTGGCGCTGAGTTACCTGATCGAAGATTATGCTGCCAGATCGCCCGAAACTCGCCTGATCGCGACATTCCAGCGCTTCTCGCACTACCACAGGCAACTACAACGTTACCGCCAGTTCGCACCTCAGTTATCACAAGTGTTCGTCCTTGGGTTTCCCGACAAAGACCCTCCCGACGTTCCGAATGTAACTCCCATTGCTCTGGAAGCCGGGTGGCCCCTCGTGCACGAGTGGGTGGTGATCGCCTGGGGACCGACGTGCGCCGCCGCGCTGGTTGCCAGCGATGATGAACAGCGAGCGCCTTTTCATAAATCACGGCGCTTCCAGGCAATCTGGACGATCAGCATTGCCCAGATTGAACCCCTGGTCACAGCTTTCTACCACGCTATCGGACAACCAATGCCGCATATTGTGTACGATACGCTCGCCACACAACGCACCACCTTAGCTATGCAGAAGGAACTGACGACACGACTGCGCGCCATCAGGTAGTGCCCGGTCTGCCTGCGGGGTGTATGAATACGGCACTACGCCAGAGGGTTGCTTCATTCGACCAGAATAAGACCGACCCCGCCGCTGATTGTCGAACTGGTGCGGCTGGGGTCGGCCTCGTTGATCGAAGAGATGCGCTAACGATAGATTTCCCGATGGCGATTGCCGAACAGCAGCGCAATACCGATGCCGATCAGCACCAGCGGCCACAGGATGCCGGCTAGGTGCGCCGCCGACGTCATCAGCAGCACACCCATTGCGCCAAGCAATGTCGCCGGAATGAACATCCAGCGCATGCCTGGCGTGGCGCGCAGCAGCGCCAGGATCGCAAATGTCGCCGCCAGACCAAGGAAGAGGACGCCGCCAACCGCCTGATCGGGCAGCATTTTGGAAAATGCTGCAGTTACTGCAACACTGAGCAGCGCACCTCCTGGAATGAGCGCCCACCAGCGAGAGCGGTTCATCAGGGCGATCGCCAGGAACCCCAGTCCCAGCATGCCGAGGAAGATAGCGCCCGTAAAACCGTCTGGCAGCCAGGGCAACAGTTCCTCAGCGCCAATCGTCATCGCAATCCCCAACAGCGCGCCTGCGGGAATGGACGCCCACCAGTTGGTGTCATTCTTCAAGAAGAAGTAGAGGAACATGGCGCCGCCTGCGCCAAACGCCACAGCCCACACCAACGCACTCAGGAAGCTCAGTATGCCAACGTTCTGTAACAGACTCAGCACCCCAAAGAACACCAGCAGAATGCCAATAATCATTGCATTCCTCGAAACTCGCGGCTCCATCGCACCCTCCTTTTGCCGTGCGACTATTAGTCACCACCTCTACCATAGCACAAAGCGTTCGACGGATCATCCATCGAACAGATGGAATTGCGTCTGACTTTTGGCAGAGGCGGAAGCGGTCAGGCAGCGACTGCGGGAGCAGAAGACCTCACGTCACGCACACCTCCAGGTTTTCGGCAAGAAACCATCACATTTGGCGATCAGATCTTCCCGCAAGCTGTATGCCAATAGGGTATCATGTCGAACAAACAGCAAAGGGAGGACTGCAACGGCGCAGGAGGTTCTCCCGTGCAATGATGTATCCGGCCCCCGACGTTTCGATTGTCATCTCTCTTCCGTGCACACCGCCGATAGCGCCTTCTTGATACACATTAGCGCAGTTGCAGTCCGCCTCGAAGGAGGTGGCAACTATGGCAACCTGGCTCGAACGATACCGCAAAGGCGAACATGAACAGGTCTGGAAAGAAATGATGGCGGCTGGCGAGCGCATTCGCGACGAGCCGCTCTTCTCGGACGCGCTGGCGGTTGCGCGTGAAACGATGCGGCGCGCCAGAGACAATATCGAGACTCTGAAAGCGCGGCTCGAGCGCATAGGCTACCGCTTCGCCTATCCTGATGAGGCGGTCAGTCCGCCGCGCCCCGACGTTCACCGCTGCATCGAGGAACTCGAGCGCCGCGTCGGACCGATGCCGCTCGCCCTGCGCGCGTGGTACGAAATTGTCGGATCGGTCAATTTCATCGGATACCATCCGCAATGGGAAGAGTCCGCCTACACCGACCCGCTGGTGGTTGATCCGATCGACATGGCGCTGGAGGAATACAGCATCTGGCGCGAGGCGTGTCGAGAATTCGGCAGAGAGGCGATGGGACCCTACCATGCGCCGCTCGCACCGGATTACTACCATAAGACCGATATTGCCAGCGCGCCTCATCGGTCGGTGGTTGTGTACCGGATCATTCTGCCAAACCCGGCGGCTGATGCGCCGGTGCGCGATGAGCCGCATCACACCACCTTCGTCGACTACCTGCGCACCTGCTTTCGCTGGGGCGGCTTCCCTGGGTTCGAGTACGCCGATGAGCGACCCGCCGATCTGGAACGCCTGGTAAAGGGGTTGAAGGCGATTTGAGTCTATGACTGCGATTATCCTCCGCGACAAACGCACAATTGAAGCGTATCTGCGCCGCAATCCGGCGTTACACGTCTACGAGATTGGCGATCTCGACGATTTCTTCTGGCCTCACACAACCTGGTACGGCTTACAGGAAGATGATCGGATTCAGGCACTGGCGCTGCTCTACACCGGCGGGGATCTTCCCGTACTTCTGGCGATGGCATCCCCGCCGGCAACGGCACTTGCA
This sequence comes from Roseiflexus sp., assembly GCA_041641515.1. Taxonomy (GTDB): domain Bacteria; phylum Chloroflexota; class Chloroflexia; order Chloroflexales; family Roseiflexaceae; genus Roseiflexus. Next base: position 3,337 of record JBEPYG010000063.1, on the reverse strand, counting down.
GAGTTGCTGACGCAAGCAACGTCGTTGCTCCCACTCCGTTTTTATGCTCATCTATCACCCGAAGCACGCGATGCGCTGACTCCACACTACATCCTCGAACCCTATGGTTTACACCTCAAAATGGCACTGACGAACCCGGACCAACTGGCAGGCATCAACACAACGGCCGTCGAGCGATTATCGCTAGCGGCAGTCGACGAACTCCAGGCATTCTATGCCCACAGTTATCCAGGCAACTGGTTCGATCCGCGTATGCTGGAGACCGGACAGTATTTCGGCATGCGCGATGACAATGGCACGCTGCTGAGTGTTGCCGGCGTGCACGTTTACTCGGCAGACCAACGAGTCGCAGCGTTGGGCAACATCACAACACTGCCATCGGCGCGCGGGCGCGGTCTGGCAACAACAGTAACGGCAGCGCTCTGCCGTTCCCTGCTGCACACGGTCGATCTTATCGGATTGAATGTACGTGCTGATAATGCTGCCGCCGTTGCCTGTTACCGTCGTCTGGGGTTCAGTGTTGTGGCAGAATATGAGGAGCACCTGCTGCGTCACCACGAGCAGTGATGCAGGCTGGCGCGGGCGGGGCGACTCGAACGCCCGACCAACGGTTTAGAAGACCGCTGCTCTATCCACTGAGCTACGCCCGCACTACGATCACTATAGCACACGTTCGATACGGCGACAAGCCTGGAAGGAGGCGAAACGATGCGCTTTACAATCGGCGACTCGACCCTGGAACTGCTGCGCGGCAATATTGTGGAGCAGGATGTCGATGCGATCGTCAACGCCGCGAACGAGACGCTGGCGCCGGGGGGCGGTGTGTCGGGGGCGATTCATCGCGCCGCCGGACCGGAACTCGCAGAGGAATGCGCACGTATCGGCGGATGCCCGACAGGCGAGGCGCGCATCACCGCCGGGTACCGTCTCAGAGCGCGCCACGTCATTCACGCCGTCGGTCCGCGTTACAGCGGCAACCCGCACGACGCAGAACTGCTCGCATCCGCCTATCGCTCCTCGCTGCTGCTGGCAGCGCAACACGGATTGCAGAGCATTGCCTTTCCATCGATCAGTACCGGCATCTACGGCTATCCACTCGACCAGGCAGCGCCGATCGCGCTGGCAACATGCCGCGATGTGCTGCAGAGCCAGCCTGGGATCAGGCTGGTGCGCTTCGTTCTGTTCGACGAAGACACCTTCCGAGCTTACGAGCGAGCAGCCCACAATGTTGGGCTGGCGCCTGCCGGGGAATGACACGATCATCCCAGGCGTTGCAATCGTACTCATACGTCACTCTCGCCGGGAAGCGTTGCTGGCGCACCGGTGATGAACCCAGATACACGACCCGCTTCTGGCATGATCGTGAGCGTGAGTGCAGCAATCCACCCGCGCGAAAGAGGGCGCCTCTGCACACACGTCCCGAAATACCCTTTGGATGTGGTACGATAGAAGTAAGCGTCGCAAGGCGCGCCGGCTGACTGCAGGGTGCTCATACTGTGACTTCTGGCGCAATATCTGATGCCGATACGCCACCGCTGGAGAACCCCTTCGTCCAGCGCACGCGCATTACCGACGCCACCCGCTTCGCCGGGCGCTGGCGCGAGCTCTCGCTCATTTTCGACGCCATCGAAGCCCGCCGTCCGGTGATGGTCACTGGTCCGGCGAGCATCGGCAAATCATCACTACTAACGCACATTACTGCATCTGCAGCGGTCCACCTCGAAGAACCGCTGCTCCCGTCCTTCTATCTGGCACTTCACGAGGCATCAACGCCGGAAGATGTCTATCAGACGCTGCTCCAGGCATTGGGCATACCCGGTTCGACGCCGTCGGCGCTGGAGGTGGCGTTGCTCGAACAGGAGACGCCCGTGCTCCTCTGCCTGGACGATGCGCATCGGGCATTGAACGCTGGCTGGGGTGAAACGCTGCTCGACACGCTGGCGCGCATTGCACGCGGTGGGCAGCTGCTCCTGGTGGCGGCGTCGGCAGGGGAAATGCCGCTCCTCAGTGAACGGTTTGTCGGTGTGCGCATGGGCGCGTTTGCACCGGCGGAAGTGCGTTTGTTTGCAGAGACATATCTCGAAGGCACGAATGTCAGTTTTACGCCTGGCGAACTACGTGTACTCGCCAGCATCAGCGCCGGACATCCGGCGTACCTCCAGCGCGCCGCCTACCACCTGTTCGAGAGCCGGCGCGACGGGCGCGACTGGTGCGCCGCGTTTCTCGCCGAAGCGCGGGAACGCCCCATTCCAGGCGCACCATTACCGCCAGAGTCCTTCGAAGGCGGAGACAGGGACGATCTCATTCGACCGCGTTATGGCACGCTTCGGACCGAAAAATCTCCGCGAGGTGTAACGCGCTTTCCTATCCCCGAAGCGCCGCATCCTCTGTTGCTGATGATTGTGCCGCTGTCGGCGCTCCTGGCCTTTGTCATCACCGGCAACATCGTCACCGCCTTGCTCGTAGTATTGCCGGGTCTAGCAATTGCGCTGGCATGGTGGTATCGTTGCCGCGTCAGTTGAACCGGCATGCCTGCACCGGCGAGCTGGTCGCTACCGCAATCCGTCCATCGAGCAGCCACACCAGCGCCCCTTGCGAGAAACCGGTCTCGAAGACATTCCGATGGCGACCGGGTGCAAACACGATCGGTTGACCACGCTGGATCGGTCGCGGGACGAAGAAATTCTGCCACCAGACAGGCACAGCGACATTGAAGGCGTTATCGTTCCGATAGCCGAACCGTGCAATTGAAGAGCCATTACCATCAGGCAGCGTACACTCCAGAATGGGCTGGATGCGTGTCACTGCATCGCTACTGCAACGGATCGGAAAATGTGCATGTGCAGTGACGGATTGCCCATTTAGGGACCAGGTGAGCGGCAGACCATCGAAGACCACCGCAAATGCAACCCTTCTGATCCCGGGCTCGAACGTCGCTGGCTGCCCAAGGTCCTCCCGATAGCGATTGAAGCGATTGCCAGCGCCGATCGGAACCTGCATCGACGCCTCTCCCTGCATTTCATAGCCAAAGAGCGCCACATAACTCACTGCCGATCGCCGTGAGACACACGCGAGCAGTGGGCGAAGGGTTCCGGGTGTGACAGTCGCCGTAGGCGTCGCCGTAGCCGGGGGCGATGCGGTGGCGCTCGCAGTTGCTGATGGCGTCGCACTCGGCGTGGACGTGGCCGTCGCGCTCGGCGTATTCGTCGCCGTGGGGGAAGGCGTCGCGCTCGGCGTATTCGTCGCCGTGGGAGAGGGTGTCGCGCTCGGTGTATTCGTCGCTGTCGGCGTCGCACTCGGCGTGGACGTGGCCGTCGCGCTCGGCGTATTCGTCGCC
>JBEPYG010000062.1:0-15266 GCA_041641515.1 Roseiflexus sp. | reverse complement strand
CGGCTGTATCGCGCTCACATCAGCCGCCTCGTCCGCCGCCGGCGCAGACGCACTGTCGAGCGCCGCAATCTCGTCCGGCGTCAAGCCCAACTCCTCGAGCGAGAACGGCTGCATCGCGCTCACATCAGCCGCCTCGTCCGCCGCCGGCGCAGACGCGCTGTCGAGCGCCGCAATCTCGTCCGGCGTCAAGCCCAACTCCTCGAGCGAGAACGGCTGCATCACACCCGCATCGGCTGATGCCTCGGGCACAGTGGCGCCGGCAGCTGGCGCCACCTGTGCCGAAGATTCGGCAGGTTCGGAGGGGGGCTCTTCGAGCGCGCCAAGACGTGCAAGTTCAGCCTCGCTCAAACCCAATTCTTCGAGTGTAAACGGTCGCGTATCCGCGCTGATTTCAACCTCGGTTTCCTCAACCGGATGCGATACAACAGGTGGTGCGGTGTCGATCGCCAGCAGACTGGCAAGAAAATCATCGCTATCGGCATAAGATGGCAGCGGCGCTGGCGGTGGTGGTGCAGCGACAGCGGTTGGCGTTGTCGCCTCCATTGAGCGGGTTGCGGCGAGTTGTTCAGCAGGAGCTGTCGCCTGCCGATTGAACCATTCAGTCTCATCCCATTCTGGCAGAGTCGGTTCTGGCACATCGACAGGCGGAAGCGACTCGAACAACATCCGGGCCATACCCTGATACGGATCGATAGCTGCAGCTGTCTTCCAGAACTGTTCGCCAGAAGGGTTCCCGGCAGCAAGCTCGATATACCCCAGAAGCAGGTTTGCCTTCAACACACTGGCATGCTGCGCAAGAATGGCGCGACACACATCTGCCGCTTCTTCTTCCTGCTCATCGCGCCAGAGGACTTCTGCCAGCGCCACACGCGAATCGAGACGGTCGGGCTGATCTGCCACAACCTGGCGAAACTCAGAGACAGCCTGGGGCAGCATGTGCCCTTTAGCGTACAATCGCGCCAGTCCGGCGCGACTGAGGCGCAAATGCGCATATTCGCTTCCCCACGCATCGGTGTAGAGCCGCAGCAACTGGCTCCGCAGTTCAGGCAAATCGGGCTTGATTTCGAGAGCGCGTTCGAATGACGAAATGGCGCGATCAAGCTGCCCAAGCCGTTCGCAGGTCATACCGAGACCCACAAGCGCCGGAATATGCTCCGGATCGAACTGGAGTACACGCTCAAAATCAGCGCGTGCTTCTTCATACTGACGATTAGCCAGATGCGCCTCACCGAGCATCTGGTGCGCTTCCAGGCATTGGGGGTACGTCTCGAGGATATGGTGCGCCATCCCGATAGCGCGATCGAGGTCATTGGTTTCGAGCCATTGCCGGGTCTGGTCGAAAGCCGTTTGCAGGCTCATTCGTGCCATTACGATCCTCCCGGTGTCCGAACTGCGGCGACGGCAGTGTTGTGTAATCTTTTACGCCCTGGAAAGAAACTGTGCGTGTCAGGGCGCAGCAGCACCCTATCATGCGTAAAACTAGAGGCATTATAGCGCAAGCGTCAAGGGGATGCAAGAGAAAGCGCTCCAATTGCAAACGAGGCAACGACCTGCAACAACAGTTACAGGTCGTTGTTGGGCAATAGCATGGTCGGGGCGACTGGATTTGAACCAGCGACCTCCTGAACCCCATTCAGGTGCGCTACCAGGCTGCGCCACGCCCCGTGACGCCTTGTATTGTAGACTCGCCTGGCTGTTCTGTCAATGGCACGTCAGCCCCATCCCTCGGGGGCATCACCCAGACGCGCGTGAGTTTGAATCGTTGTGATAGACCGCGCAGTTCGCGCTCGAAACGCTCCAGCTCGACCCTCTCATGTTCCAGCAAAGCACGTACCAGCGGATCACCGGTCAGTGCGTCGGTCAGCACAATATCGCCGCCAATGCTCTCATTCTGCACACGAGCTGCAATATTCACCGTCGACCCAAAGTAATCGAGCAGGTTATTGGCGTTGACTGCAATACAGGGACCGCTATGCAAACCCAGTTTGACCCGTAATGCCGGATTTCCACGCGCCATTTCGCCGAGGGTGAATTCGCGCTGAATCTCCAGTGCAGCCGCCACCGCAGACTCGGTCGAGGAAAAGACCGCCATCACCGCATCGCCGATGGTCTTGACGAGCGACCCGTTGTGCGCGCCAATGATTGCGCTCATCAGCGCGAAATGATCGCGCACCCGCGCATAAGCCGGCGAGTCGCCAATCTGTTCGTAGAGTGCGGTTGACCCTTTCAGGTCACTGAACAAGAACGTCAGGCTCCGAATGGCGATGCCGACCCCTGGCGATAACGCTTCCGACGAGAACAACTGGCGAAACTCAGTGAGTGATGTCGCCAGCGCCGCGCTGGTCGCGTGGGCGCTCCAATCGCTGTGCTCGATGACGATCAGAGCCGGTGTATCGGTTCCATTCTCAACAACAATCGTCACCTCGCCTGCTCTGATGAACGATGCATCGATCCTGGCGTCGTCGTTGTCGAAAACGACATGGGCAGTCTGTGAAGCAGCGTCGCTGACGACCTCAAACGATACCCGCCCTGTCATCTGGCGGCTGCGCAAACGGTACCGATCGGGAGTAAGACGTAACCGAATCTCGCGCCGCCCCTGCGCCGGCAGCGCAATCTGCGCAACAATGTGAGGGGTGTTGGCGGGTCCGCCAATGCAGTAGGACATATCAACCGCATCGCGGATGGCCGGATTAACACTGAAGCGCACCTCGATCGACTCATCAAAGTTGGTATCGTAGCGCACGTCGCACGATGGACAGTAGGCGTCGTGTTCGAGATCGCTGAGGGAATCGACGCGCTGGCTCGGACCCCGGCAACTGGGGCACAGCACATCCCATTCAAGGTCGAGCAGCCCGGCACGGGTGGCGTACAGGCACATACGCAGAACATCCATCCACGGCTCACCCCATTCATCAGCCAGTGCAAAGGCGCGCATCTTGAGTACACGCGGATCATCGGCGTTCAGAATGTGAGCGGTCAATCGATCGATCAGCGATGAACGCACCCCGAATGCCCGCAGACGTTCGGCGGCGATGCGGAGACGCTGATGATTGATCCGCGGCGGACGAACCGGTGGGAGGACAACGTGCTCGGACGTTGCCGCTAGATCCCCCATCTGGCGGTATGCCTGGCGCATTTTGCGCAACATACGCTGCCCGATGATCAGACGCCCGCCGATGTTTCCGATGATATTGCGCGGCGCCATGTGAACTTCGACATCGACCTTTGTCCGATCACCCGGCAGCGGAGTGAAACGGGTGATGGTCTGCAATCGCTTGACCGGGAGCGGTGGGGCAAATTCGCGCTCGACGGAGAATTGTTGCTCGAAGATCCATTCAAACGGGTGCTCGCGCCAGTTGACCGGAACTCCCAGAAAATGACCATAGACAATCTGGATGAAATCACGATCTGGTCGAGTGCGCTCAAATGCTGGCAGGCCGATCATGCGGTTCGTGCGATCGGTGTCTGAGAGAATGGGCCAGAGACGCTCAACAGGTGCGTTGAGGATGATGCTGGAATAGAGATGAATGGTGTATCGTTCCACCTGCGCCGCCTTCCTGGAGATCATCGTTCTTGCCGCCTGGACGGAGAAATCGATGGCGACAGATACATTATACCGACAGTGCGCGTCGGATTCGGATGAGGGAATGATTACAATCTTTGCTGCTTACGGAACGAAACGCTCCTGCACCATGCCGCGCACACCCAGCGTCTGTGCAATCAACTCGACCACGTCGCGCCGTGCAGCAGCGTCGTGGGCAAAATCGAGAGCATCGGTCTCGATGCGCAACACCGGGCACAACTCGAAGCGCCGCAGCCATTCGTCGTAGCGCCGGTTCAGATGTTCCAGGTACGCGGGCGGAATGGCACGCTCCGCCGGGCGATCACGTTCGTTGATACGCCGGATCAGTGTCGGCACACTGGCATGGAGATGGATCAGCAGCGTCGGCGGCGTAATCCCGTGCACCAGTGACAGGAACAACTGCCGATAGGTGCGAAAGTCGCGGTGGCTGAGGATGCGCTGTTCCAGCAACCCTTTGACGAAGACCTCGTAGTCTTCGTAGATGCTGCGATCCTGGCAGACCGAGATCGGCGTATCGGCAATTTCGAGGTGTTGCTGATAGCGCTGCGTCAGGAACCAGATCTGTGAATGGAATCCCCAGCGTTCGGGGTCGCGGTAGTAGTCCTCCAGGTACGGATGATCGGCGACCAGTTCGTAGTATGGCTGCCAGGTGAACTCTTCCGCCAGAATGCTGACCAGCGTGCTCTTACCGACGCCGATATTGCCAGCGACGGTGATATGGTAACGTCCGTTTCTCACAGGCGCTCTCCTGTCCGTGCGTCATGGCGGCGTATAGGCGATGAACAGAACGACCGGCTCCCATTCGCCTTGAAAGCGTTCCACCGTACCGCCGGGGAAGCGCTGCTGCACCACTGCCAGTTCCGCTTCGCGCTCTGGCAGAAAGATGAAGAGCGGGCGTTTGCCATCGGGCGGCGGCATGATTTGTGCAGGGTCGGTCACCGGATCGCGCACATCCATCCCTTCGATGCCGGAAGCTACGAAGCGGATGGTTCCATTCCCAAAGAAAATGCGCGGCGGAGTGAACATATACACATACACCGGCGCGTCCTGCGCATTCGCGTAGTGCGACAATTTGGTAACAATTTCGGTGTTCGTCCAGCCATACGCGCGGCGCGGGATATAGTCGCGGAAGTAAAAGTTCAGGTTCCATCCCGCAAGCAGGGCGACCATAGCGATGGCGACCAGGGTACGCCTGCGATCAGTCAGCCGGAACGTCGCCCCCGTGAGGATGACAATGCGTTGAAGCGCGAGGGTGACCAGCAGGCAGAGCGCAGGAGCGGTCGTAACATACCGTGGACTCTCGGGAGTGTTCACAAGCAACATGCCACCCAGCACCGCAGCGCCGATCAACCACGCAAGCAGCAGAAACCACTCGGAACGACGCCAGTTGACCAGCGCAAGCGCCACACCCAGCACCAGCAAGACGGCAGAGACGGAGTCCAGCAACGCAATTTTTGGATCATACCAGGCGCTGCGATCGGGCACAAACGTGTAAGCGCCAAAACTCTGGCGCATCTGATCGATCATAATCTGAGCCAGAGGAACCCCCTCCGCCAGTTTCTGTTCCAGCCACCCGCTCTGCACTACGCCAACCATCGCCAGGCGTGCCGTAAAAGCGGAGGGATCATTGATGAAATGAGCGATCAGGGGGCCAAACCCTAGCAGAAACCCTCCGATAATCAGCGGCAGGCGCGGCGCCAGCCAGCGGAAGCGCTGCCAGTCGACGATGGCCAGGTGGAGAACGAGCACAGCAATCACCACCGGCGTCAGCCGCGATCCCATATAGAAATGCTGCGCAACGCCACAGATAACCCCCGTCCATCCCAGAGCTAGCGACGACAACCGACGCACACCGGTGAAGAACGCAATAAATGCGGACAATGCCAGCAACGGATCGACGATGTTGTTGACCCCCAATCGGCTGAAGTGGATGTGGAAATGAAAAACGGCAAGGAGAGCTGCCGCACCAAAGGCGACGCCGCGCCCGAAGAGCGGGCGTGCAAACAGGTAGAGCAGAGGAATTGTCGCCGTGCCAATCAGCGCCGACAGAGCGCGCAGCCCGAAGACATTATTACCGAAGACGCTCAAGGAGAGCGCCTGGAGGAAGAACCAGAGCGTCGGATGCGACAACCATCCGGTGACGAAAGGGTTCGAGATGCGGCCCTCCAGCACACCGCGCGCTTCCATGCCCATCTCGCCCTCGTCGCCGCCGAAGTTTTGCGGCAGAGTATCGATCAGGGTCATACGCAGCGCGAGAGCAAGCAGGGTCAGGGCCGCAACCGCAAGCGCTTCCCGGCGGTCCCAGGGCGTTTCCTCAACGCGGCGCTCGCGGCGAAGATCGAGGTGCCATGCACCCGCGAGAAAGAAGCTCATACTCGTCAGCCAGGCGATCAGCGCAGGGAGAGGGAGCAGCGCCGGAGTCGCTGTGCACCAGAACGCAACGCCGCTGCTGATCAACGCCATGGCGAATAGCAGGTAATATGCAGGCAGACGATCCAGCAACGCCACAATCGGTGGTGCAGCGCCGGAGTCGTCTGCCATTGCGTGTTTGGGGATCCACGCACTCAGGGCAACGAACGCTATACCGGCAAGTGTCAGCAGCCCGCCTCCCGCCAGCAGATTCGGCGGCGTACCGGTCAGGAACACCTGACCGATCCATGCCAGAGCGAGGGTTGCCAGAAGCAACAGAAACAGGTTTACACTTGCATGCGAATGTGGTTGTGAATCGGTAATGACAGGAGATACCGGTTCTGTCGATGGCGAACCGCGTTCTGGTGCGTCGTCCTCATCTTCGATAGCTGGCGGTGTCGGTGCGCCGCTCTTCATGAACACATCCTGCCTGCGTATAGCCATCCGGCGGGTGCGTTCCGCCAGTGCCCGTTCAACATGCTCCTGCAAGCGCGGGTGTCTCGTCTGCAAGGAAGATCATACGGTTCAGGCGGGCTTTCGCGCTTTGAGAACGATGCTGACGAACGTTTTCTCATCACCGCGCAAATGGTCATTGCGTGCATCCACTAGGCGGAACAACCGCACCCCCAGGTTGATAGGATTGAGCAGACTACCACTGTTCCGTTCGCCACGGAACCGGTCGGCGCTGTCGCGGAGGCGACGCGGCAGCAGATTCTTTTCGATCAGCGGCTTCCCGATACTGTACACGATAAAATGAATAAATGGAAACGCATAGTGCGTCTGCTCGTCCAGCGCCTCGATGGTAAACCCTGCGCTTGACACGACATCGCGCAATGTGTCGGGACGATACAACCGCCAGTGATTACTCCACAGACCAGCGATCGGTCCGGCACTCTGGATGGGGCGCCCGCCAAGCGCCTCAATCGTTTTGTTGATCGGATCCCACCAGAACGGATAGTTTGCGTGCGGCACACTGAGCGCTAGAATGCCACCAGGCTTGAGAACGCGGAAGACCTCGCGCAGCGCGCCGCGATCATCGGCAAGATGTTCGAGCACCTCAGACATCAACACCTTATCGAAACTGTGGTCAGCAAACGGCAAACGATGAATATCGACATTCGACAGGCTGGCCGGCGTTTGTTCGCGCTCCGCCCAGCGCAGGCGGTCCATATCGCCATCGACGCCAACCAGGTTCAACCGTCGCAACCGACCCATAAACATCAAATAGACGCCCATTCCACACCCGCAATCGAGCACTGTCTCGCCGTCGCGGAGTTCGAGGTAGTCGAGCAGGGTGATAGCGCGACGACGGTAGGCCATGTCAGCTTCGTTGCGCAGCAGACGCTCGAGCATCGCCCGATCGTCTGCAGACAGCGAACTGGAAGCAGGAGCATGGACGATGTGCGGGGCAGGCGACGCCAGCATCGTCGTTGTGGCAGTCACCGGCGCCGCAGCGATGACGTGGAGTGTGCTGCGCACCAGACGGCGGCTCGCACGCGCGGCAAAGCTGGTGCGACTTCGCGTGCGCACGAGTCGGTCGAGCAATCGCTCGTAGGCATCGATCGTCTGGTGCGTATCGAAGATACGGCGAACGCCAGCCGGAGATGGAAGGTAGCGTTCACGGTCGCGCAGCGTTTCGAGGATCACCTGCGCAAGCGCCGGAGGGTTATACGGCGGCGCCAGGCGCCCAAAGCCTGTTTCGCGCACCACCACGCGCGCACCGGGAATATCCGTCGCCACAACCGGCGTCCCGCACAACATCGCCTCGACCTGCGTGAGCGCCATCATATCGGTGTGGCTGGGCAACACAAACAGATCGAGCATAGCGTAGAAATGTGCAAGGTGCTGACGGTCCCGAATCAAACCCAGAAATGTGATATGTTCCTGCTGCGCTTCGATCAGCGGCTGGCACACGCGATAAAAATCGTCATAGACGACATTGCGTTCACCGGCAAAGACCAGGTGCGCCTCAGGCAATTCGGCGCGAATGAGCGGCAACGCCCGTAGCAGGTCATCGAAACCTTTTTCGCTCACCCAGCGACCGGCGAAACCGATCAGGCGCTTCCCTTCGAGGCCGAGGTCGCGCTTCCAGGCGGCGGCAGCGACCGGGTCCGGTTCGGGAAACTCGACCGGCGGGTAGATGCAGGTCAGTTTGTCGCGGAAGGGCCAGAGCAATGGCGAATGGCGGGCATAATCCTCACTATACGAGGTAATGCCGTCCGCCAGCGTCGCCGCAAAGCGGAGAACGTGAAATGCAGCGCGTTCGACGAGTTTCTCTGTCGGGCTATCGGGCATAACCACATCACCGTGATGCGTCATCAGGAGGGGACGCCCAAGCGCGCGGCACAACACGGCCACCAGCGGCGCTTCGGGGAGGGGCGTATGGATCTGCACGACATCATGCTCGGCGATGAGTTGCGCCACAGCCCAGGGAAATGCCGGCGTGATCATCCCGCGGCTGAACCGTGCGATGGGCCAGAGACGAACCACCCGCACACCATTGACCATCTCATCGCGCGCCAGATCGAGTGTATGTCTGGTGGTCAGTACCGTCACCCGATGGCCGCGCTCTGCCAGATGCTCCGCCACCCGCACAGCGTGAACCGTCAGTCCTGTCCAGTGGGGGTAATAGTAGGTCAGCACAACCAGAATATTCATCGCCGCCTGTCTTCGCCGCCCTGATATCGTCGCATCGCCGCGAACAAGGCGCGGCGGATACGTGGTATTATAGCAGACGCACCGCCGAAAGCGCCAGATACCCATTCGTACTGGTGCATCTACGACCAGGCATGAAGAAAATTTGTGCTTGACAGAATGGAACATGCATGCTACACTCAGCATATCGGTGATGTGCCGGTATCCGGGGCGCTTCGGATGGGCGAAGGTCCTGGTGGGACGACATCAGTACAGTCGGGAAGAGGAGGCTCATATGGCCAGAGATCTGAACAAGGTGATGCTGACAGGTCACCTAGGAGCGGACCCGGAGATGCGGTTCACCCCGCAGGGCAGTCCAGTCACGACGTTTCGCGTTGCATCGAACCGTTCCTGGAAGTCAGGAGACGGCGTTCAGCACGACGATACGGAATGGTTCCGCATCGTCGCGTGGGATAAGCTGGCAGAAATCTGTAACGAATACCTGAAGAAGGGAACGCGCGTCTACATTGAAGGGCGATTACAAACGCGCAGCTAAGATGATCGCAATACCGGCGAAAAGCGCTATATGACCGAGGTTGTTGCACAGGATATGATCATCCTGACACCAAAAGGCGATCGGGTTCCATCGGTCGAAGCTAGCGATCTTGACGTGCAGGCGGTAGGCAGCGCTCCACGCCGCGCTCCGGCGCCTGGCATGCCTGCCGAGGCAGTGTCCAACGGTCCCGCGCGTACAGGCGCATCCCGCGTCCCCAGTCGCAATATGCCGCAGCCGGTCGAAAGTGAAGACGACCTGCCGTTCTGAGGTGAAACGAGCTGCCGGGTGCGCAGGCGTCTCGCCCGCATTCCTGGTCCAGTTTTTATCACGGCGTTGTGCCTCTGCAGGGGAGTGTAACGACTACGAGGCATAGTCGCCTCCCCAGCTCAGTTTTCATTACGGTGTTGTGCGCCACGCGCGTGACCGTTCGGTGTCGCCTTCCATATACAGTGCCTCGATTGCCGGTTCTATGGACTGCTGAAGCCTATCTTCAGCAGTCCATACTTTGTTCGCGCGGGGGTAGACTGGTTAGACGTCAACCAGCAATCAAGCTACAGTGAAAGACACAAGCGCCGGAATGGCGAGTTCCATTCCAGCGCTTTTTGCTTGAAGCGTCTGGCGACGCACATGCGTGTGCACAGCTATTCGGTTCGTGCAAACGACGATTGCGGTGAGCGGTCGAGCAGCGCCCACAAAATAGCCGCCAGGAGCAACCAGAGCAATTGATCGCGCACCCGCAGTGCAAACTCGATCACCCGCTGCGAATCGGGTTGCGTCTGCATCACCTGCGCCAACCACTGCGCCGGTACGTCGAACACCCACGTCAGGGCATCACCCAACCCGGTGAGCATCAGGGCATGCGTGCCATACGTCCACGCAACCGCCAGTGAGACAGCCAGGACTATAGCTGTCAGGCTGTAGACCATAATAATGTACCAGCGGCGCGGACGCGCGACGGGAGTAAGGTAAGATGCCTGCAGCGCAATCGCCATCAACTGCGCCGTCAGCACCGATGGCGTCTCCCAGCGGAGTTCTTCACGCAGCGTTGCGTCGATGACGCAATTGCGCCGATGATAGATGGCGCAGGCCGGACATTCGGCAAGGTGATCGCGCAGCGCTGCGTCGCTGATTTCCGGCTCTGTATGGAGCGCCAGCAATGCGCGGGCTTCGTCGCAATTCATCATAGCGCTTACCTCCCCCCAACCGGCATAGGCAACCGCATAAACGGACTGAAAGGCCTGCTACTGGTCTCTGGTTGCGTTGGCGCGGGCAATGCACGTGCTGCAGGAGGTTGTTCGTGTTCGCGGAGAATGGCAGCCAGACGCTCTTTCCCACGCCGAATATGGCTCTTGACCGTGTTCAGCGGCAGATCGAGGATCTCAGCGATATCGGTATATTTCATATCCTCGAAGTAGTACAGCGTCAGCACCAGACGATAGTGCTCCTCGAGCTGCGTCAGCGCGTGACGCACTTCGTTGCGCAATTCGCGTGAATCAAGTGCCACCTCCGGGTCCGACCAGCGATCATTGTCAGCGATGGCATCAATTGCATCGAGATCCTCATCGCCATCCGCCGGTGACACCAGCGGCGCCTGCCGTCCACGACGCCGCAGTTCATCGCGCCCCAGGTTGACAACCAGACGATAGAGCCAGGTTGTGAACCGGCTCTCACCATTATACTGCGGCAATGAACGGAACAGACGAATAAACGCTTCCTGAGTCAGATCAGCGGCGTCATCGGGATTCTTCAGCACGCTCATAGCGATGCTGTAAACATATTGCTGCTGGCTGAGGACGAGTTGCGTCAACGCTTCGGGATCGCCAGCCTGCGCGCGCCGGATAAGTTCCGTAGAGGGCTCAGCCACCGTTTCTACTCCCTTGCTGCACCGATATGACATGACTCGCAGTCCATCAGTGCATACCATCACTTCAATTGTACATGACGTGTCTACGGTTGAAAAGGTTGCAAGGCGCATAAGACGACGGTGCAAGTGTGTGGGAAGGTACGTGTTCACACGTAGCCGTAATCATAACGACGAACCACAGCAATCACGGTAATCACGGTAACCACGGTAACCACGGTGTTTGTGCGTCGGCGGGGCAACGTAATCAGGCAATCACGGTGTTTGTGCGTCGGCGGGGCAACGTCTCGCGGCGCTTGCAAAAGCCATACCACCGCCGATTCATGGTCTCGGAGGCTTTTCTCGAACCCTCGCTCGTGAACAGTTCCTGGTTCCCGTCAACCCCAACCAGCATGCAGAACGATGATAATACCGTTATAATGACAGGTGCGTGTCAAATGCCTGCCCGTCCACGTGTCAGGAAATCTCTCTTCCCCGAGAGCATCTGCGCCGAACGTTTCGGCGCTGTATATATCGGCCAACCTGCATCAGACGATCCTCATCTGGAGAGGTCTGCAGCTCTGATCACACAGGTGACTGCATCCGCTCTGGTCTGACAAAGACCTGCGCAAGGAGGCGCGTATGGGAATAGCAGCAGATATCGCCATTATTGTGGTAGCCGCGCTGATCGGCGGGTTTATTGCACAACGGTTCGGGCAACCGCTCATTCTGGGCTATATCCTCGCCGGTGTCGTCGTCGGTCCTCATACAGACGGCATTACGGTGAGCAACATTCACGACATCGAACTGCTTGCCGAAATCGGTGTAGCGTTGCTGCTGTTCGCCCTCGGTCTCGAGTTCAACCTGGGTCGTATGGGAAAGGTGCGCACGATTGCGCTGGCAGGCACCACAATTCAGATTCTGCTGACGATGGCGTTTGGGTTTGGCGTTGGTCGCATGCTCGGCTGGCCCGAATACGAGTCGCTCTGGTTTGGTGCGATTGTGGCACTGTCGAGCACCATGGTTATCCTCAAAACGTTGCTCGAACAGGGGCGGCTCGGTTCACTGGCAGGGCGCATTATGATGAGTATGCTGATCGTGCAGGACCTGGCGGTGGTGCCGATGCTTATCATTCTGCCAACGTTGCAAAACCTCGAGGCCGGACTGCCCGCCCTTGGATGGGCTATTGTTCGTGCTGCACTCTTCCTCACATTGATGATTTATGGCGGCACACGCCTGATGCCGGTCATTCTGCGACGGATCGCTGCCTGGAACTCGCGGGAACTTTACCTGGTTGCAGTTGTTGCAATTGGTCTTGGCGTGGGGTATGCGACCTACCTGGCAGGGCTGTCATTTGCATTCGGTGCATTTGTCGCCGGTATGGTCCTGAGCGAATCGGAGCACAGCCATCACGCGCTCAGCAATATCAGTCCGCTCCGCGATCTGTTTGGTTTACTGTTCTTTGTATCGATCGGGATGTTGATCGATCCAGCCTTTCTGATCGACCATCTGGGGATCGTCCTGCTTGTCGTCGCGCTCGTCGCGTTTGGAAAAGTGCTGATCTTCGGCGGCATCTCACGCGCCTTCGGTTATACCGACGGCATTCCTGTTCTGGTCGGGTTGGGCATGTTCCAGATCGGTGAGTTTGCGTTCGTTCTGGCGGAAGTCGGATTGAACACCAATGCCATCCGGCAAGAAACATTTACGCTTGTTCTGGCGACCGCAGTGACCACCATGGTGCTGACCCCGTTCGCTCTGCGCGGTTCTGAGTCGCTGGTGATGCGACTGCGACGCGCTCACGCCACACTCGAGACATACTTTGGACCAGAGCATGTGTTGCGTGATCATATCATTATCATCGGTTATGGCAGGGTTGGGCGCTACACTGCTGAAATCCTCCAGTATCTCCAAATGCCGCTTGTCATCATCGATCAGGATTACAATGCCGTTGAGCGAGCGAAGAAAGCCGGATTACCCGTCATCTATGGCGACGGCGCCAGCCCAGAGGTGCTGGAGGCGGCTGGGCTGGCGCATGCACGGTTGGTGCTGGTAGTCGTATCAGGCGGGGTCGATGTGGTGCAGGTGGTGCAGCAGGTGCGCCAGTTGAGTGCGACCGTACCGCTGATCGCGCGCGCAGCGAATGTGTTGCAGATCGAGGAACTGCAACCGCTGGGGGTGAATGAGATTGTGCAACCAGAGTTCGAGGCCGGGATCGAGATGGTGCGTCAGGCGCTGCTCCGATGTGACGTAGCGCCAGAAGCGGTCGATACTCTTGGAGATGCGGTGCGTCGGCATGGGTATCAGCCGTTGCGTTTGCCAGGTCAGGAAGAACTGTTGCTGCGCGCCTTGCGCCAGTCCGCTTCAGCGACCAGCCTGGGATGGATGACGATCGAAGCTGGATCGTCGCTCGATGGCAAAACGATCGGTGAGAGCCATATCCGCTGGCGCACCGGCGCAACCATCGTCGCCATCGAGCGCAACTCTGCTATGATCGCCAACCCCGGACCAGAGACGCTTTTGCAGGCTGGCGACCGGCTCGCTGTATGGGGAACACTCGAACAGCGCCAGGCGGTTCACGCGCTCTGTATGCCGTTGGACAATGCTATAGCGGATGCGTCGCAGCCGGTGGAAGTACGCGCATCGATGGAGGTCGATGCATATTGATCCTACAACGGTCGCAACCCGGCCTCGATCTGGACACGGTACGGCTCCAAGAACGGTGGAAGTGCTAGACGTTCCCCGAGATGTTCCGGGTCTTCATCGGTCGCGAAACCGGGACCGTCGGTTGCAATCTCGAACAAGACGCCGGGTGATATGCGGAAGTAGATCGATCGGAAATAGTAGCGGTCGATCACCGGTGTCGGGCGCAGACCAAGCAATGTCAGGCGTTGCTGCCAGTGCACATGCGTCTCGCCGTCGGGCACACGGAATGCAATGTGGTGAATGCCGCCAATCCCGACCTGCGCTGGCGGCATGTTGGGGTGTACTTCAACATGCACTTCAGCGCCAGGACCACCATCTCCGATAGCAAAGACCATGACCGGTTGCGTCGGATTGTTGATCTGCCGGTACTCGCCCGTTTTGCGCATGCCGAGCGCATCGGTGAGTACGCCTGCCAGCGGTTCGGGATGACGCACAAGAATTGTGATGGAGTACAACCCACGCAGGGCGTACTCCGGCGGGACAGAGCTGTTGCGCCAGGGGATGCCGCCAGGAGCGCCGCCATCGTCGACCAGCAGCAGACGCTGCCCTTCCGGATCGGTGAAGGCGATCGCCGCGCGCCCGTGACGCTCGATAATGCCGCTATGGCGCACCTGCATCGCATCGAACCGCTGCGCCCACCACGCGAGTGCATCCTTTCCTGGCACCCGCAGGGCAATGTCGGTCAGGCTGCCGATGCCAGGAGTGTTGGGACTGGCGTTGGGCCAGTCGAAAAAGGTGACTTCCGTTCCGGCGCTGCCAGTCTCATCGCCATAGAACAGGTGATAGGCTGATACATCGTCTTGATTGACGGTTTTCTTCACCAGACGCAAGCCAAGCGTCTGTGTGTAGAAGCGCACATTTCCCGGCGCATCGCCGGTAATCGCAGTGACGTGGTGCAGTCCAGTGAGACTCATGATAGTTTTTCCTTTCATAGACAAAGGTCGAGCGATCGACCAATAGTTATGCACATCCTTCCCTTTGTGCAGAACGTCTCGATAGCACTGAAGGGACGGACAATCATCTTCATCGTGTGTCACAGCCGTAGAGCGCCGGCGCTTTCCCTTCGAATCGGCCAACGTTAGCGCTCGTCCCGGACGTTGCAAGGATGGGATCAGATCATCAATACTGTTGCGAAATGTACGAATGTCGGCGTGAACCGGTTTTCTTGCATCGATACGTACAGCAGAAGGACGACAGCGTTTCCATAAAGTGTGGTATGCTTGCCTCAGGCATAGTATAAGAAGAGACAGGTTCACCTATGCGATCCTACGGTGCTCAAAGCATGATAACGCCGCTCCGGCGTGTGGTTGTGCGGCGGCCAGACGAGGCGTTCGGCGAGGCGGACCCGCAGCGCTGGCATTATACAGCGCGCCCCGACCTGGCGCGCGCTCAGGACGAACACGATGCGCTGGTCGCCATCCTGCGCAGCGCTGGCGTCGAGGTGATCTACCACGATCTGCCGCAACCTGGTCGGGCGGACTCGATCTTTGTCTTTGATCCGGCGATTGTCACGAATGCGGGCGCGGTTGTGTTGCGCATGG
>JBEPYG010000061.1:0-15278 GCA_041641515.1 Roseiflexus sp. | reverse complement strand
TTGGTCGGCGTATGGGTGCTGGTCGGCGTATGGGTGCTGGTCGGCGTATGGGTGCTGGTCGGCGTATGGGTATTGGTTGGCGTGTTCGACGGCGTACTGGTGCGTGTTGGTGTTGCCGTATTCGACGGCGTCGGGGTGTTCGATGGCGTCGGAGTATCCGTTGGTGTTGGCGTGTTTGACGGTGTTGGCGTGTTCGTCGGGGTGTTCGATGGCGTCGGGGTGTTGGTCGGCGTGGGGGTTGCACGCACGACTGACGCAATATCGCAGTCGGTCGTGATCGATCGTGACGCGACGGCATCGATCTCGATCTGCGGAATGAACGCGCCAACAATCGGGTCGAGCGGCTCCAGCACATAGTTAAGCGACACGGTTACCGGATCGGTGTAGCGCCAGCGCAGGTTGCCATTCTCGTCAGCGCTCCAGGTGATGCTGGGTGTGATGACATCGGTATCGACAAACGCGACGATCCGCCCACGAGTATCGGCAATGATACGGTCGATGTCTTGCTGGATCGGACAGGGACGAACCGCAGCGCTGCGAGCGCCTTCACGCGCGGCGTTCTGCAACTGGACGTAGACGAACAGCATGTAGCCGAGTTCGATGACGCCCAGAATGAGCAGGAGAAGCAACGGCAGAATGATCGAAAACTCCACCACGCTCTGCGCGCGTTGCCGGCGGGTTGTCTCGGTAGCTGGCATATCGTCCTCATTGGTGGTATTTTGTCCGTCTCTGCGGATACCGCTCATGGACGGCTCCCGGTCACGCACCACTGTCTGTCGTAGACGGCATCGTGTGACCCTGCTGCCCACGCCTCAAAGAGATGCAGCGTCACGGTTTTATGACCTCTTCTGTCACCGTGCTGGCGCGTAATTCGCCCTGATCCTCGCGCAATTCCACGAATGTCGTCGTGTTGCTCTCAACAACCGCCGTCTTGATCACCAGTTCGGTATCACCGCCGATTTCGACGCGATACGTCCCCGGCGGGAGCTGGACGGCGCTGCCGACGCGTCCTTCATAGACTTCGATGCCCTGGGAGTCGACGATACGGTAGGTCAGTGCAATCGTCTGTTCGAGTGCATCAGCGAGTTGGGCGGCGTTCGAGGCGTCGAAGTATGTGCCGCCGCCGGATGCTGCAATCCCTTCCAGACGCTGCCGCCACTCTTCCTGCTCGATATCGAACCCGATGACGCTGATCCGCAGGCGGGGATTGGCAGCGCGCAGCGTCGCCGCAGTTGCGACCGGATCGCCGCCGCAGGTTTCGTCGCCGTCGCTCACCAGCACGATCAGGACATCACCCTCGACTCCTGCAAGGTCCTGCGCCATATCTGCCAGCGATTGCGCGATGGGGGTGCGACCGCCGTTGACCGGACGAATGACGTTGATGCGTGTGATAAGTTCATCGCGTTGAATCGGACCGGGCGACTGAATAAGTTCGGTGTCGCTGCAGTCATTGGCACGCCGGTGTCCGTAGGTGCGCAGTGCGACATTCGTGCTTTCAGGGAGGCGGTTCACCAGCGCAATGAGCGCCTGGCGCGCGATCACGGTTTTTGGTATGCCGTCGATACGCGCCAGCATGCTGCCAGAAGCGTCCAGGATTACCGCCAGGTTCCCGATGGTGCGTGTCGTGCGCTCTCCCGGCGCCATGCGCACACCGAGCGTCCCAGGCATAGCGATGACGGGCGGCGGTGTGGCGGTGGGCGGCAGCGGCTGCGATGTTGTCGTTGGCGCCGGTATTGGGGTGCTGGTTGGTGCAAGGGTTGGGAATGTCAGGTTGAGCACGAGCGGCTGCGCTGCAACGCTCACCCCCGACGCATCCAGGCGAACAAACAGCACAGCGGCGACGATCAGGCTGATCAGCGCCGTTGCCGCTATTCCGCCAAACATGACCGTGCGTAACGGGCGCGGTTTTGGTGGCGGCGTAGCCGGGGGTGCACTCGTCTGTTCGATCTCCAGTTTCAGCTGGGCATCGGCAATCAATGCCTCGACATCGGGGTAGGCGCCTGGCACATGGCGCACCTGGCTAAGAAGGGCGATCGCCTCCTCCCAGCGCGCAGCACGCATACAGGCGACCCCCTGTTCATACAAACGATCGGTTTCCAGGGTTCGTTTTGCGTTCATAGGCCACCAAACGCTTCTAGCAACTGTGGTACTGCCGGACCCAGCAGTACGGCAAAGATGGCGGGAAAGATCAGGAAGACGAGTGGAAACATCATCTTGACCGGCGCCTGATTGGCGCGCTCCTGGGCGCGCTGTCGCCGCCGGGTGCGCATTTCTTCGGCCTGCACGGTCAGCACTCGTCCGATGCTGACGCCGAGTGCCTCCGCCTGTTTGATGGCCGAGACGAAACTGGCAATGTCGGGCACGCCGGTGCGCTCCGCCATGTCGGTCAGCGCCTGGCGGCGCGCCACTCCCATCGACATATCGCGCAGCACGCGACTAAACTCACGTGCCAGTTCGTTCGTCCACTTCGATGTGATCTCCTGGATGGCATTCTCGAAACTGAGACCAGCGGCGGTGGCGATTGCCAGCAGATCGAGCGCATCGGGCAATGCGTTGAGCAGTTCGGTCTGGCGCTGGCTGATCCGGCGCGCCAGCCAGACATCGGGCAGGAAGAAGGCGCAGAGTGCGATCCCGCCGAGCAGCAGAAGATTGAAGAAGGTCGGCGCTGCGCCGGCTGCCCAACCGATCACGCCCGCCAGCAACGCAACCAGCACGCACACAATGCCTTTGGCGCCAATGAAATCGGCGGCGGTCAACCCCCATGGATGCCCGGCCATCGCCAGACGCAGGCGCAGCGCCTCGTAGCGATTCTGCGGCATGACCCAGGCGAATGCACGCGATACCCGTTTGAGCAACGGAATGATCACTCGCTCGGAGAAGGGCTTCGTCGCTTCCAGCGATGGGGCAGAAGGCGCCTTTTCGACCGTCGGGCTGAGATAGGCATCGAGGCGTTCACCGACTGTGGCATCCCGCCGGCGCGATGTCGCCAGACCTGCAACAACCAAGAAAATGGCAAGTGCCGCTACGATGCTTGGAATGATCAACATCAGATCCTCACATCAACAATCTTCCGAATGACGAGAAAACCAACCACCGATGAAATGAATGCGCCGATCGGGATGCAGAGGATCAACCCTGGTTGGAACAGACGCATCATGTACGTCGGGTTGATCGTGAAAATAATTAACGCCAGTGCAAAGGGCAGCGCCCCGATCACATAACTCGAAATACGCTGCATCGAGGTAATAACGCGCACCTCGCGCCGCAGTTTGGCGCGTTCGCGCATCGTTGTGCTGATATTCTCGAGGATCTGTCCCAGGTTGCCGCCGACACGTGCGTGGATCTTGATTGCCGTCACGACCAGGTCGAGATCGGTGCTTTCCATCCGCTGCACCAGATTGTCGAGCGCCTGTGTGACGCTCAGCCCAAGTTGCACTTCCTGGAACACGCGGCGCAGCTCGGTGCGCATTGGCTCCTGCACATCACCGGCGACATTTGCGAGCGACTGAATCAGGCTGAAACCACCGCGCATGGAGGCAGTGATCAGGTCGAGCGTTTCGGGAAGCTGATCGCTAAACTCCTGCTTGCGGCGCTGGCGACGGATGCGCATCCAAAACGAGAGCGCCAGATGACCGGCGATCAACGCAGCCGGCACGATCAGCACCTGACGCCAGATCAGCAGCGCCAGCAGGGTAACGATCAGCGGCACGGCAATGCGTATCAGCAGATACTCCGGCACGGTCAACGGCAGGCTGGCAGCGGCGAGATCGTGTTCGATCCTGGCAGCGAAACTCTGCCGTTTGATTACCTCGTTCAGCCGTTCGGCGATCTGCTGATCGTTCAGTGTGATGGTGCGCTCTGTGTTGCCGCCTCCCAGGTAGGCGGCGATCCGGCTATCGACGCCGGTGTCGCGCGCTGCCAGGCTGCGCACCGCGAACATCAGCGTCAGAACCGCCAGACCTGCGAGCAGCGCAGCGCCGATCGGAAGTGCAAGATCGAGCGAGACAGACGTATCCATTGTGATTGTTCCTCTAGCGAACGCCTGGAATAGCGTTACCGAATACCTGTGGCGACAGCGTGATATTCATCTGCTGCAACGTTTCGAGGAAACGCGGTCGAATGCCCGTCGGCACAATCCGACCGATGACCTTGCCGTCGCGCACCCCTTGTTGCTGGAAGACGAACAAATCCGAGAGCGAGACGACATCGTTTTCCATACCGGTGACTTCACAGACCTTCACGATCTTGCGCGAGCCGTCCTGGAGACGTTCAAGCTGAATAATGACGTGGATCGCCGATGCGATCTGCTCGCGGATGGCGCGCAGCGGCAGATCCATGCCTGCCATCATGACCATTGTTTCCATGCGGCGCAGCGCATCGCGTGGGCTGTTGGCGTGCAACGTGGTCATCGAGCCATCGTGACCGGTATTCATCGCCTGGAGCATGTCGAGCGCTTCACCGGCGCGGCACTCGCCGACAACAATCCGATCCGGACGCATACGCAACGCATTGATGACCAGATCGCGCAGCGTCACTTCGCCGCGCCCTTCGATATTGGCAGGGCGCGACTCGAGCGTGACGACGTGGCGCTGCTGGAGTTGTAATTCGGCGGCGTTTTCGATCGTAATGATGCGCTCATCATCGGGAATGAACGATGAAAGCACGTTGAGCATCGTGGTCTTGCCGGTGCCGGTGCCGCCAGCGACGATGCAGTTGAGCCGTCCGAGCACGCATGCGCGCAAGAGTTCGATCAGTTCCGGCGATGCCGTTCCACGCGCGATCAGGTCAGCGGCAGTCAGTGGAATGCGTGAGAATTTGCGGATGGTGATCGTGCTGCCGTTGAGCGCCAGCGGTGGAATAATCGCATTGACACGCGAGCCGTCGGGCAGGCGTGCGTCGACCATCGGCGTGGTCTCGTCGCAGCGCCGTCCAAGCGGCGAGATGATCCGGTCGATAATGCGCCGCACGTGGTCTTCGTCGATGAAATGGGCGTCGGTCTCCTGCAACTTGCCGTTGCGTTCCACCCAGATCTGGTAGGGACCGTTGACCATAATTTCGCTGATCGTATCATCGGCAAGCAGCGGCTCGAGCGGTCCGAGTCCGAGCAGTTCAGACTGCGCCAGACGGATCAGGCGATTGCGTTCGCGGTCAGGAACAACCCGACCGCTCTTGTCGAGGTGCTCGGTCACCAGATCGGCGATGCGGCGCGCATAGTACTCCGGTTCGCGTCGTCCGCTGGTGTCGGTTTCGTTGATCAACTGCGATTGCACCGCTTCGATGAGGTCACGTTCGTCACGGTGATCGTCGTGCGCCGATGGCGACACCGGTAATCGCGAGGCGGCAGGGCGCACCGGTTCGAACGGCGGATGCGGATCATCGAAAGGTGACGCATTGGGTGTCTGCTGCGCATTGTTCGCGCCGCTCCGTGAGAAACGAAATCGATTCATGGCGCTATATCTCCTTACGTTTCACGTCGCGCAAAACCAAAGAACCCGCGCCGTTCGATCAGCCCCGCCAACCCTTTCGAACGTGAGCGGGATGGCGCGAGCGAGAGTGTGGCAACCTGCTCGCCGGCGACGTGCGCTGCCAGTTTCAGCAAGCTTTGCCCTACCCAGCTCTCAGGATGCGACAGAACGATCGGAATGCCGCGGTTAACGCTGTGCGTCACCAGGCGTCCTTCACTTGGAATGTTGGCGCTGATTGGATGACGCAGATGTTGTTTGACATCGTCGAGTGCAATCCCATCGACACTGGGAAAGCGGTTGATCACCAGTGTGATCTTGCCGCGCGTCAGCCCTTCGCGCTGGATGAACTCCAGAAAGCGCTTGACATTCTTGAGCGACGGCACTTCCGGCGTCGTCACGACCAGCGTCTCATCAGCTTTGCTGACCAGGGTCGCGGTGATGTCGTCGAGGAACGACCAGGTATCGGCAACGATATAACTGTACCGTTCGAGTAATGCGTCGAGCAGCCGACTGACCTGCTCACCGCTGATGTCGCCGGCGGCATCGGGCGTGTTGGGCGCGAGCAGGACGTGTGTGCCGGAGCTGTGCTGCTGAACGACCGAGCCGATCAGTGTGTCGTCGATATCGTCGAGGTGGTCGATCAAATCGACCAGCGTATGCTTTGACCAGAGGTTCAGATGCACCCCAGCATCGCCGAACTGCAGGCAGCAATCGGCAAGCAACACGCGGCTGGCGCTCACCTGGCGCAACCCAACCGCCAGATTGGCAGCGATCGTGGTTGTGCCCGACCCGCCTTTGGGTGAGATGACGACCACGAGTTTGCCGCGCACCTGCGGACGATTGCCGTTGAGCGTCACCAGGGCGCGCGAGCGGCGGTCGCTTTCGGTTTCGAGCAGCGTGCGGATGCTCTGGATCAGGTCCGCATACTGGATCGGACGGGACAGGACATCACGCGCGCCAACCGCCACGAGTCGCCGGAGCGTTGTCGTATCGACACGCGCCGTTATTGCGATGCAGATGGTCACAGGCAGGGTGGTGAAGATCTGACGGATCAGTTGTTCGGTTTGATCCAGTTCACGATCCACAATCACGAGATCGGGGCGTGTTTGCTGGATCAGTTCGAAGCCGGCGGTCGTCGCTGCGACTCGATCAACGCGCGCGATCTCGGGTTCGGCAGCCAGGCGACCGATCCACTCCTGATCGAGACGTTCCGGCACGGTGACGACGACGACAGTAATACGAGCATTGGCAGCCACAGACGATATTCCTTCTACAGTGCACGATGTGCGACGTTCGATGCCGATCTGAGTGTGTCTTCTCTCATTGCGCCCGTCCCCTCGTCACCGCATATAGCGCTGGATCAATTCGGGCAGGTTAAGCGGCTCGGCAGTAAACGGCTCGGTGTCGAGTGGTGAGCGCAGCGCAAAATCGATGGTTCCGCCAGTATCCTTGATGTGCTTCAGAATGATCGCGTCTTCCGGGCGCATGGCACAGAGCAGCGCAATTGCCGGCGTTTTGGTCTCGCCTTCGCGCGGCTCTGAGCGCAGCACCTTGAGCACCTGCACATTCTGAAGCGTCAGCGCGGTCGTTGGTGTCGCTGGCTGGTCGGGCGCAGGCGCCGCCGAGGCGTCGAGGGGCGCGTTCAAGGTCAGATAGAGGTCAATGCGGTCGCCATCCTCGATCAGATTACTCTGCCCAAGAAGATCGACGATTGGGAAGGCAAAGAGCACATAGCCGGGCGGGATTTCCTGGCTGACCGACTCGCCGCGTTCGCCGACGAACATGCTCTTCTGAAATGGATCGCCCTGACCAACGGTGCGCGCCAGGATGCGATTTTCAATCTGGGTCGTCTCGGTCAGTGCATTGACAGGGACGAGATCGACAGGAAAATCTTTGAGAAGGATATCATCCGCTCCAACCGCGTTGCCAGGAGCGAGTGGTCGAGCAGCTACCGGCAATTTGATTGTCGGAACCTGGGGCGCCTGTTGCGCCAGTACCTCGCGCCGCGCCTGTTCTGCGGCAGCGACTGACTGTTGCTGCAGCACGACATAAACCAGCGCTCCGGCGCCAATCGCGAGAAGCGCCCCCAGAGTGAGCAGTATCCAACCGCTGCGACGTGTCACTGCCAGCCTCCTTGAATGCTGTGGATTTGCAGATGTCTTTATCATTCTTGTGAATATATCGTTTGTGGACGCAAAATGTTATTCAGAAGGCACATAACATGTTTGTGAAAAATATTGCCCCCTTATGACAAATTATGTTCTCGGTCGACCATTAGGTTTGACCAGTGGGAAAGTCGATGCGCCAGAAAAACCGCTTGATAATCGTCATTATCTTCTTTTGCGATTATTTACGTTGATAGTACGATATTTTATCGTAGATGACATTGTTTCATTTTGAGGTTGTATTCATCGCAGAAAACGAGGTAAGATCGTAAGAAAAAAGAGGAACGATAGAGGGTCATGCGCCTGGCGCACAATGCCGTGATGAAAACAGGACTAGGGATGCGGACGAGACGCCCGCGTACCCGGCGGCTATTTTCGCCGCAAAGGGTCGTATCAATGCAGATGTCAGGAGATCGGCGCTCCGTGTGTGATACTTCGGCTGATACGTGGCGTGGTGACAGGGGCAAAGCCGGATGGCGGCGGAACGAGGCAGTGAACATACGGCGCCGTGGCGCCGCTGATGATGCTGCCGCCAGTACCGAGGGAACAGGAATTGTCCCTTGTTAGATCTAGAGATTGTCGCGCAGGAGAGCTACACGCGTATTGACATAACGCTGCGCCTGGATGAGAACGTGTTGCCGATGGGGTGGCATTGGATTGCAGTTACGATAACATTGTTCGGATG
Source organism: Roseiflexus sp. (assembly GCA_041641515.1). Taxonomy (GTDB): domain Bacteria; phylum Chloroflexota; class Chloroflexia; order Chloroflexales; family Roseiflexaceae; genus Roseiflexus. The sequence goes on along the minus strand of JBEPYG010000061.1, from coordinate 6,963 downwards.
AGACTGAGCACCTGATCGATATCGAAAGGTTTTTGAATGATCACCGCTCCTTCAGCTTCGAGGTCGGCGAACCAGGGTTTTCGGGTCAGCGCCGTTATCACAAAGATCGGGATGCCATCCTCCTGAAGCTGGTCCTTCATGCGCTGGAATGCCTCAACGCCGTCCATCTGCGGCATCATAATATCGCAGATCACCAGATTCGGGCGAAGGGTCGCAAGTTTTTGCGTCCCCTCCTGACCATCGCTGGCAAGTTCAACACGATACCCTGCTTCGCGCAGCGCAATCTCCAAAACGGTCTGCATTGTCGGATCATCATCAATGACTAGAATGGTCGGCTGTTCGTCCATGAGCACATCCTGCTAAAATTGCAGATCGACTTGCTGGTATCCGGTCAGGCGGCGGACGATAATGTGCGGAGAAACAACCGCCCCGATCAAGAGCGCGCCTATTATAGCACGAAGCGTAGCGTCACCTGATAGAATTGGTATAATGTAGTAGTCGCACAGCCGCCAGTTAACCAATGCCGGTTTAGATGCAGAGTAACGCCATGCCCATTCTTGCTTCCACATGCGACGACATGCCAGAAACTATCGCCTGTCAGAGCGTGCTCGATGCCATGACCGCGCAGATCGCCGTTCTCGACCGCAATGGCATCATCATTGCGGCAAATCGGGCGTGGTTCCGCTCGGTTGCAGCGAAGAGCGGCGATCAACTGTTTCGGATCGGCACATGCTACCGTGATGACTGGAACCGTGAGCAGAGCGCGTTCGCCGTTGTGGCGCCAGACGCACCTGCGGGGATCGAGGCGGTGCTGCGGGGGGAGTGCGACTCTTTTGTTCAGGAATACTGCCGCCAGACCGCCGACGGCGAACGCTGGTTTCGTCTGGAAGCGATGCCGCTCAAACAAGGCGGCGCGGTGTTGTCCAATACCGACATTACGGCGCAGCATGCGATCGAGGCGCTGACTCGATTACGCGAACAGCACCAGCGCCTTCAAGATCGTGTGCGACGACGGCGACGGCTTGCGCATGGTCCGCGCCAGTCGCTCCGTCTGCTGATCGAACAGACGACGCGGCTGGCGCGCGCCAACACCGAATTGCAGCAGTTCACCTCGATCGTGTCGCACGAACTGCGCGAACCGCTGCGGATGGTCGTCAGTTTTCTCGACCTGTTCCGGCGACATTATGGTGAGCAGCTCAATGGGCGCGCCGATGAATACATCACCTACGCGCAAGATGGTGCGATGCGGATGCAATCGCTCATCGACAAACTGCTGGCATATGCGCGTCTCGACCAGCACCGGCCGGTGATGCGTCCCATCGACTGCAATGACGCCCTGGCGCGCGCAATTGGCATGTTGCAGGTCGCCATCACTGAAAGTCAGGCGAAAATCACCTTCGATGACATGCCGGTCGTCCTTGGCGACGACGTTGAAATTGGGCTGGTGTTTCGTAATCTGATCAGCAATGCAATCAAGTTCTGCGGCGACGAGCGACCGCGCATTCATATCAGCGCGCAACGCCGGACGAATGAATGGCTCTTTACCGTGCGCGACCATGGCATCGGTATTCCGGCATCGGATGCAGAGCGCATTTTTGATATGTTTGTGCGGGGTCAGAGCCGGCGTCAGTATCCAGGAAGCGGGATCGGGCTGGCAATCTGCCGCAAGGTGATTATCCGGCACGGGGGTCGGATCTGGGTCGAGCGTCCTGCCGATGGCGGATCGCTCTTCTGCTTTACGTTACCGGCGCTGCCATAGCGACTGTGTCGGTAAAGGCGCTGTGAGCGTCGTCAGGGTGCGTGTCATGCATAGCGAAACCGGTACGCCGCTCGAAGTTCTGCTGGTTGAAGACAATCCTGGCGATGCACGCCTGGCTGCCGAAGCGCTTGCTGCGACGAGCATTGGGACGTTTGCGCTCACGCATGTCGAACGACTGTCCGATGCGCTCGATATGCTTCAACAACGATCGTTCGATGCGGTGCTGCTCGATCTGTCGCTGCCCGACAGCGGCGGGTTGGATACGGTGAAGCGCGTCCTGGAGCAGGCGCCGGATATGCCGGTGGTCGTGCTGACGATGCTCAGCGACGAGATGCTGGGTGTGCAGGCGGTGAATGCCGGCGCACAGGATTACCTGCAAAAGGGGAGCTGCGTTCAGGAATTGCTGGCGCGATCGGTGCGGTACGCAGTCGAGCGCCAGCGTCTGCTGCGAGAACTGCAACGCGCCCGTCAGCAGGAACAACTGGCGCGCAATGCACGCGAGATTGCAGCTGTCGAACAACTCTCGCACGATACACGCACCTCGGTGACCGCGCAGTTGTACAGCGCCACACCACTCCGCGAGGGGCAACCAGATCTGTTTGCGGAACTGGTCGAGCAGTATGGTCAGATACTCGATCAACGGCTGGAACAGCGCGCGTATAAAATAGACGTCAATACGTCCGATCCGCTCCGTGAGATTGCCTACCAGCTCGGCTTTCTTCGCGCCGGTCCGCGTGATGTCGTTGATGTGCACACCCAGGCGATCCGTCAGCGTGTGCGGAATGCCAGCGTGATCCGCATGCAGGCGTATGTTGAAGAGGGGCGGCTGCTTGTTCTCGAATTGATGGGGTACCTGGTATCATACTATCGCAACTACGCACTTGGTGGCGCGCATTAGTTGATCTATGATACCATTCATGTCGGCGGCGAGAGAAGCACGGACCAGAACGTTCGAAGGGGAAAGAGAACCGATGACGAGCAAGTTCGTTCTCAAGCTCTATGTCACCGGACAGACGCCGCGCACGGAGCGGGCGATCCAGAACCTGCGACGCATCTGTGAGCAGAACCTGGGCAGTCAGTATCAGTTGTTCGTGATCGATGTGCTGGAGCAGCCGCACCTGGCAGAACAGGAACGCATCCTGGCGACGCCGACGCTGATCAAGGAACTGCCGCCGCCGGTTCGACGCATCATTGGTGATCTGTCAGATACGCTCAAAGTGCTGCAAGGGCTGGATCTGCCAATCCATCCCACGGGTACAGGAGGAACGCAGGAGTGACTCAGAATCCGCGTCAACCAGCCATCGAGAAACTGCCAACCGGGATCAGCGGCTTCGACCTGATTGCCAACGGCGGCATTCCCGCCGGTCGCACCACGCTCGTTTCCGGTACCGCCGGCAGTGCTAAGACTGTCTTCGCTGCACAGTTTCTCGCTGAGGGCATTCGAAAATATAGTGAACCTGGCGTGTTCGTCACCTTCGAGGAGCCGCCTTCCGACATCCGGCGTAATATGGAGTCGCTCGGATGGGATATCCCGACCTGGGAGAGCGAAGGACGGTGGGCATTTGTCGATGCATCCCCGCAGCCTGGCGAAGAAGTGCTGTTCGCGGGGAATTACGACCTCGGCGCGCTTCTGGCGCGCATCGAGAATGCTGTGCGTCGTATTGGCGCCAAACGCCTCTCGATGGACTCGCTTGGCGCAATCTTTACCCAGTTCGCCGATAGCGCCGTTGTGCGCCGCGAACTGTTCCGCGTCGTTTCGGCGCTGAAACGGATGGGCGTCACAGCGATCATGACCGGCGAACGCACGCAGGAGTATGGCGACATTGCGCGCTACGGCGTCGAAGAGTTCGTCGCCGATAATGTGATCATCCTGCGGAATGTGCTGGAAGATGAGAAGCGTCGTCGCACGATCGAGATTCTTAAGTTTCGCGGCACGTCGCACCAGAAGGGTGAGTTCCCGTTCACGATCATGTCGGGTGAAGGCATGGTCGTCATACCGCTGTCCGCCATCGAGCTTAAGCAGCGTTCGTCCGATATTCGCGTCACGTCAGGCAATCCCGAACTCGACCACATGTGCGGCGGCGGCTTCTTCCGCGACTCGATCCTGCTGGTGTCGGGCGCGACAGGCACCGGCAAGACACTGATGACCACCGAGTTTATGGCCGGCGGGGTCAATCGTGGTGAACGCTGCCTGCTCTTCGCTTTTGAGGAAAGCCGCGAGCAACTGTTCCGCAATGCAACCGGGTGGGGCGTCGATTTCGAGCAGATGGAGCGCGACGGTCTGCTGCGCGTCGTCTGCGAGTATCCGGAAACCGCCGGGCTCGAGGATCACCTGATCGCCATGAAGAAACTGATCCAGGAGTTCCGCCCCAACCGCGTGGCGGTCGATAGCCTCTCGGCGCTGGAGCGCGTCTCGACCATCCGTGGCTTCCGTGAGTTTGTTATCAGCCTGACGTCGTTCATCAAGCATCAGGAGATCGCCGGTCTATTCACGGCAACCACACCCAGCCTGATGGGGGGCGAGTCGGTCACTGAAACCCATATTTCGACACTGACCGATTCGATTATTCTGTTGCGGTATGTCGAGATGTTCGGCGAGATGCGGCGCGGGTTGACCGTATTGAAGATGCGTGGCTCGATGCACGATAAGGATATCCGTGAGTTTACCATCGATAATCGTGGCATGCATATCGGGCGGCCGTTCCGTCAGGTGACCGGCATTCTCTCCGGCAATCCGATCCATATCGCACCTGGCGAGATTGACCGCATGAACCAGCTGTTCAATGATGAGAACGAACAAACGTGATCTGCGATGCAATTCTGGCAGTCAATGATATTCGTAATCCTTCGAGCTTGATGGTTGGGCAGTCGCTGTGGATACCGCGGAGGGAAGCATGAGCCTCGCCAGTGTGCTGGACGATCTGCGACGGGTTGTTGGACCGCGTTCGGTTATCGACGATGTAGCTACGTTGTTGACCTATGAGGCTGATGGGTGTGTGCTCGATACTCACGTGCCCAACCTGGTCGTGCTTCCCTCCACCACCGAGGAGACCGCCGAAGTCGTGCGGATCGCCAATCGTGCCGGTATGCCGGTTGTGCCGCGCGGTGCAGGAACCGGTCTTGCGGGTGGTGCGACGCCGATCCATGGCGGGATTGTGATTTCGACGGCGCGGATGGAACGGGTGCTGGATGTCGATGTTCGTAACCGACGGGCACTGGTTCAGCCTGGCGTTATCAACTGGGAACTGTCTCAACACCTGTCGCAGTATGGCTATGCCTTTATGCCCGATCCATCCTCCCAGAAGGCATGCACCATCGGCGGCAATATCGCCAACAACAGCGGCGGTCCTCACTGCCTCAAATATGGTCTGACAGCAAACCACGTACTGGCGTTGCGCGTCGTTCTCCCCGACGGCAGTGTGATCTGGACGGGAGATGGGCGTCAGGAGGGCATCGGGTATGATCTGGCAGGAGTGCTGACCGGCAGCGAGGGGACCTGTGGCATCATCACCGAGGCATGGGTGCGGATGACCCGGCTCCCCGAAGCGCTGCGCGTGGTGCTGGCGCTCTTCCCCGATATTCCGTCTGCGTCGCAAACGGTTTCGACCGTGATTGCCCGCGGGTTCTTACCGGCCGCACTGGAGATGATGGATCAACTGGCGATTCGGGCGGTGAATGGGATGTACCGGCTTGGATTGCCCGAAAGCGCCGGTGCAGCACTCTTGATCGAACTCGATGGGGTCAACGACGGGCTGGACGACTTGCTTGCCGAGATCACCGGCATCTGCCACGATCTGGGAGCAATGGACGTGCGTCCGGCAAAGACTGCCGCAGAGCAGGCGCAGGTGTGGGCTGCGCGTAAAAATGCGTTTGGTGCAATGGGGCGGCTGGCGCCGACGTACTATTTGGTTGATACGGTTGTGCCACGCACCCGCCTGCCGGCGACGCTGGCGCGCGTGAGCGAGGTGTCGCGTGAGTATCGTCTGCCGATTGCCAATGTCTTTCACGCCGGCGACGGCAATCTGCACCCCCTCATCCTGTTCGACCGCCGCGACAAACATCAGCTTGAGCGGGCGCTCCACGCTGCCACCGACATCTTGCGCGAGTCGATCGATCAGGGAGGGGTGATCAGTGGTGAGCACGGTATCGGCGTTGAGAAGCGCGATTATATGGACCTGCTCTTCACAACCGATGATCTGGCGGCCATGGCGGGGCTGAAACGCAGTTTCGACCCGCGTGAAATCTTCAACCCGGGCAAAATCTTTCCTAAGGGCGCCGGCTGCGGCGAGCTGGCGGCGCTGCGACGACGCGGTTTGCCGGTTGCTGACCTGATCGGCGCGGATGCAAGCAGTGTGCCGGCAGGGACATGGTTGTGAAGCATTGGGTGTTTCTATGACTCGCCTCATCGATGCGCTTCGCTCTGCACTTTCCCCCGATGTCGTCCAGGACGACGAGGCGACCCTGGCAGCGTTCAGAGTTCATGGCCTCCAGCCGCAATGCGTCGTTGCCCCCGCAACGATCGAAGATCTTCAGACAGTTATGCGGGTGGCGACGGAGCAGCGCGCGGCGCTTGCGCCGTGGGGGGGCGGAACGCACCAGTTGATCGGAAGACCGCCAGAACGTCTCGACCTGGTTGTACGCACCACCCGGCTCAACCGTGTCCTGGCGCACACTCCCGAAGACCTGACGATTTCTGTCGAGGCGGGGATGACCTTTGGCGCACTGCGCGCGTATCTGAACCAACACGGGCAGATGCTGGCGCTTGATCCGCCGTTGCCAGATCGGGCGACGATTGGCGGGTTGATTGCCACGGCAACCGACGGACCGCGACGCCTGGGGTACGGAACGCTGCGCGATATGTTGATCGGAATCGCCGTGGTTGAAGTCGGGGGACGACTTTCGCGCGGCGGCGGGATGGTGGTCAAAAACGTCAGCGGTTTTGATATGATGAAACTCTACCTGGGGAGTTTCGGCACGCTGGCGGTCATCGCCAGCGCAAACTTCAAACTGTTGCCGCTCCCGCGCGCGACGGGAACAATCATCTGCCGGTTTGCAGCTCCTCCTCAGGCATGTGCTGCACTCGACGAACTCGACGGGACGCAACTTGCACCGGTTGCCGCCGAATACCTGAACAGCGATGCACTGACACGGATCGGACAGTCTGGCGTCTGTGCCCTGGCGCTAGCTGCCGAAGGGTTGCCGCA
>JBEPYG010000060.1:0-15733 GCA_041641515.1 Roseiflexus sp. | reverse complement strand
TCAGCGTAGTCAGGGCAGGGCGGCGCCGTGCCCTCATTCAAAACAACATTACATCACTTATGTTGCTTTAAGTGCGCGCCATTCACGCGCCAGGATCGCGTAGCCATACTCGTCGTGCCATGCCGCGCCATCCCAGATCGTTTCGCGATAGTGCGCCTCGCGTCGCATGCCCAGCTTCTCCATGACCCGCACCGACGCTCCATTGCGTGCGTCACAGGTGTCGGCGATGCGGTGCAGCCCGAGCACTGCAAAGCCATACTCAAACAACGCCTGCATTGCCTCCGTGGCGTAGCCGCGTCCCCAGTAACGCCGGTTGAACAGGTACGAGAACGCGGCATGGCGCGGTTCGTAGTCGAGCAACGCCAGCGTACAACTGCCGATGATGCGCCCTTCGTCGCGCACCACCACCGCCAGTTCGTACACATGGCGCGGATGACTGCGTGCCAGCGCCATGCACCGCGCCAGATGCTCCTGCACCTCTTCGACGCTGGCCGGACCGAACGGCAGATACCGCACGACCTCCGGGTCAGCGCGGTATGCATAGACATCGGGCCAGTCTTCGGCAGTGAATTCGCGGAGCAGCAGACGTTCCGTCGTCAACCACATAGTTATGTCAAATCAAATGACCAGATGTAGTATACCACATCACTTTCCACATCCTGAACAGAGGCATGGTACAATGCGTTTATGCACCTGTAAACGGACTCTGCGCAGAGCAAGGAGGCATGCGATGGACCTCGCCGACCTGAGTAAACTCTCCAGCGCCGATGCGCTCGAGCTGGTTTCACGTCTCCATCAGGCCAATCAACAACTTCAGGGCAGCTCCGTTACGCTCTCGCGCCTCTCGGTCGCCTTGCAGGAGTCGCTGAGTTCCACGCCTTCAGGCGCAGTCGGCGCTTTGCAGGCGATTGGGCAATTTCTGACGGTGCAGCACTCCTATGAAGAACTGGCGGCGCTGGTACATCAGCAGAGCATTGATGTATTTGGTATGGACGGCGGCATCCTCTTTTTGCTCGATGAGAACGGCATGCTGACGCCGGTCGCGCCAATCGACGGACGTTTCCCCGATCCGCTGGCGCTCGAGCATCTTGCCGAATGCGCGCGACAGGCGCTCGATGCCGAGGCGATGATCAGCGCCCGTGGCGAGATGGGTGCATACCCGTCGTGTATTGCGTTGCCGCTCTCGCGCATGGGACAGGATGTCGGCGTGGCGGCGCTGTACCGGGCGGCGCCGGAAGAGCCGGCGCTTTCGGCGGAAATGTGGGCAAATCTGACGATCTACGCCGGCGCCCTGGGCGCGATCTGCGCCGGGATGCGCCAGGCGGAAGCGCTACGACGTGATGCGCGCCTGCTCGAAAGCCTCCTGGCCGAACGCGCCCGTCAGGTGCAGAATAGCCGCGACATTCTGCGCGTGGTGTTCGATCACCTGCCAGAAGGTGTGCTGCTGCTCGATACTGATGATATGACGCTCGCCGTGAATCGTTTCTTCGCCGATCGCATCGCCGGCGTGCATCCGCGTGAGATTGTCGGTCGGTCGTATGCTGAACTGCGCCAGCGCCTCCATCTGCGCGGCTTGCAGCGCATCAGCCAGGACAATGAGGGTCGCGTCAGGGTGACTTTGCCCGACGCCGGGGGGCGTCTGCATACGTATGAGGTCGAGCGCATCGATACTCAGACGGATGATGGTGCTGTGCTCGAATTCTGGCGAGAGCAGTAGCGTGGGAACGTCCCCGATCCTTGAGGTCTCGCACCGTGGATCGTGATCTGCACGGGCGCTATGCAGACGGCGTGGTCGATGCGCCCGCGCCATACCCGTCCCTGACCTCAAGGGTCTTGGGGGGAACGAGGGAACGTAGAATGTGCAAACGGGGAACGTCGAATGTGAAACGTGCAAACGTATGAACGGGGAAACATGGAACGTGCGAAGGTGCAAACGCGGAACGTGCGAAGGTGCGAACGGGGAAACATGGAACGTGAAGCGCGGAACGTGCGAACATCGAACGGGGAATGTGCGAACGCGCAAACGTGAACACAATCTAATCTCGTAATCTCATAATCCCGAAATCTCAACAATGAGCAACACAACCACCACTCCCGAAAGCGTCGGCGTCAGTTCGGATCGCCTGGCGCGTATTCGTCCGGCGATCCAGCGCTGGATCGACCGTGGAACCATTGCCGGCGCAAGCATGATGCTGGCGCGGCGCGGCGCGATCATCTATGAGGAACAGGTTGGGCGGATGCGCAAAGAAAGCGACGAAGCATTGCGCAGCGACGCCATCTTCCGCATCTACTCGATGACCAAGCCGATTGTCTGCACAGCGCTCATGACCCTCTACGAAGAGGGACGCTTTCAGTTGATCACACCGCTGGCGACGTTCATTCCGGCATTTGCAAACGTCAAAGTGTTGCAGCAGGACAAAGAAGTCGCACCGCAGCGCCCAATCACCATCGGCGACCTGATGACCCACCTTGGCGGGTTTACCTACGACTTCCTGATCGACTCACCGGTCGGCGAACTGTATCGCCATCATGCGCTGCTGCACGATGCTAGTCGGACGCTGGAACAGTTCGTTGCAGAACTTGCCCGTCTGCCGCTGGCATACCATCCGGGATCGAAGTGGCATTACAGCGTCTCGATCGATGTAGCGGCGCATGTGATTGAGATCATCGCCGATCAACCGCTGCGCCAGTTCCTGCATGAACGCATCTTTGCTCCGCTCGGCATGGTCGATACCGATTTCTCTGTGCCGCTGGAGAAGCGACATCGCCTGGCAGCCATGTATGGCGTCGGAGATCTGGGAGCGCGCGGCATGACGGTATTGCAGATGTTCCTCAACTGGCAACAAGGCATCCTGCAAGCAATCGATCCGCAGGAAAGTTACCCGGTAGACCAGCCAGAAACGTTTGCGCGCGGCGGACACGGACTGTTTTCAACGACCCAGGATTATATGCGCTTCGCCCTCATGCTGGCGAACGGCGGGGAACTCGACGGGGTGCGCATTCTGGGGAGGAAGACGCTGGAACTTATGCACGCCAACCACATCCCTGCAGCGCTGCTACCCTGGGAAATCGCCGGCATCGCCAGCCCCGGCTACGGGTTTGGGCTGGGATCACGGGTGCTGATGGATGTCGGGCTGTCGGGCATGCCGGGAACTGTTGGTGAATTCGGGTGGACTGGCGCAGCGACGACCTACTACTGGATCGATCCGGCGGAGTCGTGTGTCGGCGTCTTCATGACGCAATACCAGGGCATCGACGAACCGCAGCGCGATTTTCGCGTGCTCGCGTACCAGGCGATCGTGGAGTAGCGAGATATCTGATAGCCGATAGACGATACGCTTCCGCTGGTTTCATCGTGGCCGTGGGCAGCGCAGCTGCACTGCCCACGCGAGCACCGCGCCGGGAGCGCAGGTAGCTCGTCTGCACGCGGCTCAAAGACTCGCGTATACTGTTCACAATCAGGGGTTCAGGGGACGCTCCCGAAACCAAGAACCGACGGCAGGATGGCTTTTTGCAAGCACTATAAGACGTTGTCCCGCCGACGCACAAACACCACGGGTACGATACGTGTGACCACTTCCGAATGAACCGCATTCTGCCGATCATTCGCAAAGAATTCATCCATATTCTGCGTGACCGGCGCGCGCTGATGATCGCCTTTTTGACGCCGGTGATCCAGATGATCATCCTTGGCTACGCAGCCACGACTGATGTGCGCAATGTGCCACTGGCGATCTTTGACCAGGATCGCACCCGGCAGAGCCGCACGTTGATCGACGCCTTCGTACAGTCTGACCAGTTCACTGTGTATGCTTATGTCAAATCAGAACGGGAACTGGCGGCACTGATCGACAGCGGGCAGGCGCGCGCCGGACTGGTTGTTCCGCCAGAATACGGCCGCGCGGTCATCGCCGGGAGGAATGCCGACGTCATGTTCATCCTCGACGGATCCGACCCGTCGGTGGCATCGAGCGCGCTGGCGTCAGCACGGCTGATCGGCGCGTCACTGGCGACCAGAGTGCGCGAAGAGACTCTGGCACGGCGCGGTGCGACGACAGCGACGATGCCGGGAGCGCCGCAGGTGCGTGAGCGTGTCTGGTACAACCCCGATATGGACAGCGCCGTGTTTATGGTGCCGGGACTGATCGGGCTGGTGCTCCAATTTCAGGCGACGCTCCTGACCGCCTCGGCAGTTGTGCGCGAACGTGAGCGTGGCACCATCGAACAACTGATCGTCACCCCCATTCGTCCCTACGAACTGATGGTCGGGAAAATCCTGCCCTACGCCGTGGTCGAACTGCTCGTCGTCGGCGAAGTGCTGCTGGTCGGAACCCTGTGGTTTGGCGTCCCCATTCGCGGCAGCCTGGTCCTGCTGGTTGCAATTGCCTGCCTGTTTCTGGTTTCGACCCTGGCGCTCGGACTGCTGATTTCGACGATTGCGCGGACGCAGTTCGAGGCGTTTCAGCTGTCATTCCTGACCTTGCTGCCATCGGTGTTCATCTCGGGATTCATCTACCCGATCGACGCCATGCCGACGTTGCTGCAACTGATCAGCAAGGTCATTCCGTTGACCTACTTCCTTGTCGTTGTGCGCGGCATCATTATCAAGGGAGTTGGCGTCGAAGCGCTGCTGCCGCAGATCCTGGCGCTAGCTGCGTTTGGCATCGTGCTGTTGACGGTCGCATCACTCCGCTTCCAGAAACGATTGGACTGAAAACCGGCGTGTTGTGAGGCGCACACACTCTAAGGATATTTGTCTATGAATCCGACCAGACGCATCTGGCTGGCGCACATGTTGCGCATCGCCAGTCCCGTTTTCGAGGCGCTTTCCAGGAACCAGTTGCGCAACTCGATGCCGATCGAGCACTATCCCGGCAGCAACGACAGAAGTACATTCTCCCATCTGGAGGCCCTGGGACGGTCACTGGCAGGCATCGGTCCCTGGCTGGACATCACGCATGGCATCTCCCCTGAGGAAGAAGCGCACCGCGACGCATTGCTGCACCTTGTGCGAATGTCGATCAGGCACGCAACCCATCCAGATTACCCGGACTTCATGAATTTCACGGTGGGAGCGCAGCCCCTGGTTGACGCAGCGTTTCTGGCACTCGGATTGTTGCGGTCGTGGAACAATGTATGGTTGCAGCTGGATGATGCTGTTCAGGAGTCTGTCATCAACTGCATGAAATCCACACGGCGCATCAGACCGTTCTTCAACAACTGGCTGTTGTTTTCGGCGATGATAGAAGCGTTTCTCCAGAAAGCCGGATGCGACTGGGATCGGATGCGTGTTGATTACGCAATTCGACAGCACGAACAGTGGTATAAGGGTGATGGCGCTTATGGCGACGGTCCCCGTTTCCATTGGGATTATTACAACAGTTTTGTTATTCATCCTCTGTTGTATGAACTTACACGCGCCATTCCGGAATTTGAGCATGGGTGGCCCGGCTACAGCGAGCAGATAACCGCACGCGCACGGCGTTATGCCCTCATTCAGGAGCGCATAATCTCTCCTGACGGCACGTTTCCTGTCTTCGGCAGGTCACTGGTTTATCGCTTTGGCATTTTCCATCATCTGGCCACGATGGTGCTCTATCACGAGATACCGTCCGGCATTTCTCTTGCAGGAATCCGCTGCGCAATGACGGCCGCTATGAACAGGCTCCTGGACGCAGATGGCACGTTCGACCGCAATGGCTGGTTGACAATCGGTTTTTGCGGTCACCAGCCGTCGATTGGCGAACCGTACATTTCGACCGGTAGTCTCTATCTGACGCTCTGCGGTTTTCTGCCTCTGGGACTGGCAGAGGATGATCGTTTCTGGTCAGAGCCCGATGCCGACTGGACTGCGAAACGGATCTGGAGCGGAGAGGATATGCCTTGTGATCAGGCACTGCCGGACTGAAGCGGGAAGGCGGAGTTTTCGGGCGCGCAGAGGAGCGCAGAAGAAGCGTGTGTTGAACCTCTCTGCGTCCCTCTGCACCCGCTGTGGCGCAGGTGTACACACGATTGGTGAACGCTGTCGTTCCTCAATCGAGCGGCAGCACCCACGACTGCTGTTTGGGGAAGAGCACATTGAGCAATATCGCCGGTTCATCCTCCGCCCATACATCGTCGTGCCAGGCGCGCAGTTCCTCCAGGCTGCGTCGCCCAAACAGCAACTGGAGGAAGACCAGCGGCGGGAATCCTGCACCAGATTCATCACCGTAGAGCGGTGGTCGCCACGGTTCGATGAATGCCAGACGCCCCTGCTCGAAAACCATGCGTACCCCGCCCCGGTAGAAATCGATCTTCAACTCACCCGTATACCCGGACAGAAATGACCCCGCCAGGCGACGCTCCAGTATTGCACGAATGTGATGCAAAAAGCGTGGTACGTCAGGAACGCGCACATACCAGCCATACGGCGGTTCGCGCTGTGCGATCCGATCGTCTCCAATCGCGTCATAGACCGGGTGGGAGGCGCCCAATACGAAGACCAGCGCGCGCAGTTCTCCGGTTTTTTGTGGCACGACCGGCACGGTTGGCGCTATTGCGCGCAACGCGCGCAGCACCGGCGCCATGACACTGGTCAGTGGTATGCCCGGCTCGACCATCATCCCCACGACACGCAGCTTCTCCGGACTCCAGCGCACTCGTCCGGTCAGCACATACCCAACAGCCTGCCCATCGGTGCGGACGATCATGCGTGTCTGCCATCCTTCGCCAGCCTCGAATGTCTGCCTGGTCAGCGTCCAGCGCCAGTAGTCGTGATCGAACGGTGTGGACGTTAGGATCGGCAAGCCACCGGCGGGACGGGAACGCTCGCGCTCGTAGAGCATCCGGATGTGCGGCAGATCGTCGAGGGTGGCGTCGCGCAATGTGAACGGATCGGCCTGACCCTCTCTGGCGTCGGGGATCATCGACAGCATGACCGTGCGCGAACCGCCCAGATCGACCGCAAACTCATAGCCAAACTGACGGTAAAAGTATGGAATGCCGGTGATGCACTGTGCCAGATCGCCCTGTTCGGCGCTGCGCTCGTGCATCAGGTCGAACGTTGCCCGCACCAGACCGCGGTTGCGGTACTCCGGATGCGCGGCGACCGGCTCGGCGCGGCTGAGCGAGAATGGAATACCGGCGTACTCCCAGCGCTGCCGCATGACCGCCGTCGCCGCAACGACCATTCCGCTCCGGGTATCCTCGACCAGCGCCACGTCGTTTGGACCGATCAACGGGTGCTGGCCACTCATCTGATCGCGTACATAGGCGATCATCCGCTCGTTTGGCGGATCGTCGGCGGTGCGGCGGAACACATACGCAAACATTTCTGCGATGCGTTCCTGGTCGGCAGCGGTCGACCAGCGTGCAACCAATCCGTCGCCAAGATCTTTGGTATGAAACGACATACAGTCTCCTTATTGAGATGTCGAGTGCATTATCCATTCCGTTTCAGCCGACCGGTCGCTTTGGCGTACCGCTCAGCGCGCATGAATGCCCACAAGCCTGTCGGGATGGTGAGCACACCGGTCAACAGCAACGGCAGCACGCGCCCCGACCAGAGGGACTCGATGCCGGCGCCATTGAGGAGCGCTTCGCGAATGCCATCAAGCATATAGGTTGCCGGCGAGATGTACGCCAGTGGTTGCAGCCAGTCCGGCAGGACGCTCACCGGATAGTAGACGCCGCTGACGAGCAACACCAGCGCCTTGATGATGTTCGTCATCTGCAGACCCTTTTCCGGCGACAGGAGTGGCAGAATGGCGGCGAACATGCCCAGACCGATAAAACTCGTGCTGCCGGCGATCAGCACCACCAGCATCGCGCCGAAATCCGCCTGGCTTAGATCGATGCGGAAGAATGCCGCAACGATCGCCAGAATGATAGCTGTGTGAGCGACTGCGAACAGAATGGCGAATGCCGCCTGCCCGAACAGATGCGTCAGGCGTGAGATCGGCGCCATGAAGGTGTACTCGATCGTTCCCTCCCAGCGTTCCCACTGGATCGACTCGCTGATCAGGTCGAAAACGACCGACAGATAGTGCCATACGAGGGTTCCAACCAGCAGGAACAGGATGAAGGTATTGACCTGCTCCGGCGCGATGGCAGCTCCGGTGATTTCTCCTGACGCGCGTCCGATGAAGGTGATCGATAGGGCATTGACAATAGAGTACGCCAGCCAGACCAGTTCCCACGCCCAGTAGCGTTTGATTAGGTTGGCATTCCGCTCGATGAATGCGTAGGCGCCGCGCAATTCGCGTCCGATGACGCCGCCGCGCCGTTCCGATAGGGTCGTCATATCCTCAACTCTCTATCTGTTGTACAAGATGGGTCAGGTTCGATGGACCAGACTCATCACGGGTGATTTCCATCAAGATATCGTCGTACCGTTGAGCGTTCACGACGATGCCGCCGCGCAACCGTCCCGCCTCACGGAAACCGGCCTTGAGGTATGCCTGATATGCGCGCCGATTGCATCCCAGAACCCAGAGATAGATGGCGTAGAGGTTCAGGAATGTAAATCCATAGGCGCACATCAACCGCACCGCCTCGCTGCCGTACCCTTTGCCCCAGGCGTCTTTATCGCCGATGGCGATGCCCAATGCAGCACGCTGGCGACGGTGATCGATGTCCGACAGCGTGACAGTGCCGATCATGCGCTGATCATCACGCACAACAATGGCGAACGTTTTGATGTCACGGTCACGCACCATGCGTTCATACCACTCCTCTTCCTGTTCACCGGTATATGCCATGCCTGGTTGCCCGAGGTACACCGTCAACTCTAGGTCGCTGAACCAGCGCGCGAAAAACGGTATGTCACTGCGCTGCAGCACGCTCAGGAAGATCCGATCCCCTGGAACCACCTCGGGTCGTCGGGCGTTGGTGGTGGGAGTTGCTTCCATTGAGAGTTTCTCCTATTCTCCCTCGAGCAACCGCACATAACTGTCGTAGCGCTCGTGGGTAATCTCGCCACGCGCCAGCGCATCGCGTACAGCGCAGTCCGGTTCGTGGGTATGGGTGCATCCGGCGAAATAGCACTGCCCCGCATAAGGGCGAAACTCGCGGAAGCAATGCGCCAGTTCGTCCTTCGGGAAGCGCCACAGTCCTAGTTCACGAATGCCAGGCGTATCCGCCAGGTACCCGCCCCCCGGCAGATCGAGGGGGATCAGTTCAGCAACCCGCGTTGTGTGCCGTCCCTTGTTCAGTGCGGTGCTGATCGCGCCAACTGCCAGCCCCAACCCTGGCTGTACCACATTGAACAAGCTGCTCTTCCCAACGCCGGAGCGACCGGTGACGACGCTGATGCGACCTGCCAGACGCGCGCGCAGCGCGTCGATGCCGAAACCGGTCACAGCGCTGGTGTAGAGCACCGGGTACCCCAGGCGCTCATA
Organism: Roseiflexus sp.; assembly: GCA_041641515.1. GTDB lineage: Bacteria > Chloroflexota > Chloroflexia > Chloroflexales > Roseiflexaceae > Roseiflexus. The sequence continues at coordinate 6,356 of JBEPYG010000060.1, read as the reverse complement.
CGGCGCGAACATGCGGCGCGCTTCCGCTTCACCCACGAGATCGACTTTGTTGGCGACGATCACGGCATCCAGATCGCTCGCCTCGGTCAGCACCAGATAGCGGTCGAGCATACGCGGCGAAAATTCAGGGCTGGCGCAGGCAAAGACGAGGAACGCCTGATCGATGTTTGCCGCCAGCACATCTTCCTTCCAGACCCCCTTCGACGCCGGCGCTCGCCGCGCCAGTTTTGTGCGGCGCGGCAACACCGCCTCGATAACGCCATGCCCCGGCATCGTTGGCGTCACATCGACGAGATCACCGATGACGGCAATATCGGTGGACTGTCGTTCCTTCTTCAGGCGACCACGCAGGGTGCAGGTAATGATGCCCTGAGCAGTTTCCACGCGGAAGAAGCCGCTCTGGGCGCGCAGCACCCTGCCCTGCAACCGTTCGGGTTCCGGTCGCTCGTGAGGCGCGCGATCGTGCGCAATCGCTGTCGACTGTCGCTTATGCCCCATCGTTGCTCTCGAAATCAGCTGACGACTCGAAATCGTCGTCGAGACTCTTTCCGGTGAGCGCCATAAACACATCCTCCATCGTGGCGGCGCCATTCCTGCCGTTTCTGGCGCCGATGGCATCTTTCAGACCGCGAGGCGTATCGAGCGCCACAATCCGTCCATTGTCGATGATCGCGATCCGATCGCACAACCGGTCAGCTTCATCCATGTCGTGCGTGGTGAGGAACACGGTCGTATCATGCTCCTCGCGCATCCGCAGGATGAAGCGCTGCACATCGTGCTTCGAGCGCGGGTCGAGACCGGTGGTTGGCTCATCAAGCAGCAGCAGCACCGGCGAGGTGAGCAGACCACGCGCAATCGCGACTTTCTGTTGCATCCCGCGCGACATATGCTCGAGCGGCTCGTACAGCCGCTTCTCGCTCAAGCCAAGGCTCCGCAGCACCTCGATCGAACGCTTGCGCGCATAGGCGCCGGGCAGATCGTAGAGACGCGCGGCGTACATCAGATTTTCCAGCGCCGACAATTTCTTGAAGAATGACGCCTCGACGCTGACCCGGTTGATCAACCGACGCACCGTGCGTTCCTCACGCTGCACATCGTAGCCGAAGACGCGGATCTCGCCGCCATCGGGAATGAGCAGTGTCGAGATCAGCCGAATCAGCGTTGACTTTCCTGACCCGTTCGCGCCGAGTAGACCGAATATCTCGCCGCGTTGAACGTGGAGCGAGATATGATCCACGGCCACAGTCGTTTCCGGCGCTTTGCGCGCGTTACGTTTCCAGAACGGCTGCGTTTGGGTCGTTTCGCGCCCGAAGCGCTTCAAGGCGTCGTGCACTTCGAGCGCGATATCGGTGCGCGCAGCCATGCGCTGAATGTCCGGCGACGACATGGTATGTCCTGCAACCACGGTTATACTCCTGATTTATTCATCACCTGTCGTGATGCGCACTTCCAGGAAGCGCGCTCCCAGCGTTGTAAAAGCGTACTCGATCAATCGATCGAACAGGTTTCCCTGATGTTCTACCTCATCGGGCGAAATTTCCACCTGGACGCTGTGCCGATCCGTATCCGGCGGCGGCGACAGCAGGCGGATGATCGTTCCATCACGTTCCTGAATCAACACCGTTTTGCTCCCTTCCTCAATAGCTGCCCTCCTGTTATAGCACACAGGTTCGACATGTACCGTCACTTTTGGTTGGCGGTGCTGCTGGATGGAACCACGGCGAGTCACGACAAGCAAAAGGCCGCGGGTTCCATGGAAGCGCCCGCGGCCTTGAGAAAAGAATCAAAGAGCCGTGAGCGCTGGTTGCCTCTCGCCCACGGCCCGGTTGCTCAACGTGTGATGCGTTTCAACGCTTGAGCCTCCGGAAAATGGGCGCATGGCGACCATCAGCAGCGTACAGCGGAATACCGCGTACTCGATCGCTCATGATGAGCATGTGGATGCTGAGTGTCATTGTCGCTATCGCCTTTCTTCCGGTTATCGATTAGTCCGCCAGGGTGAGCATTGAACAGTTCGCTTTAAGCCTCTTCTCACCTGGAAGAGCATAGCACAGAACCCTTGAGATTGTCAAGCGGCAAAAATGCAGGGGTGCGAGCGTCAGGTGAGATCCTGGCGATACACCACCAATCCTGGATGGCGGGTAAACCCAAGGCGTTCATTGATCGCCAGCATGCTGGCATTGGTCGACTCGACCCAGGTGCTGATCTGGGTATAGCCGCGGGTCTGCGCATATTCAATGGTCAGCACCTTGAGCGCCATAGCTACGCCGCGCCCGCGATACTCGCGCAACACCCCGGTCATGCGCTGGTTGAGCGCATCGGGTTGTCGGTCATCGGGATGCATGATGCTCTCACCGATGTAGCGGTCGCCGTCGAGCGCGATGAAGAATGCCTCCGGGCAGGTCAGCGCAAAACGCTCGAACCATTCGACCGTAATGTTGGGGGCGTCAGGAAGGGGCACATCACGGTTGAGCGTAAAGTGCAGTGCGTGCAGTTTGGGCAGCCAGTCGGGATCGATCTCACGCAGCGCGGCGAGGGTTGTCAGGCGAATGCCAGACGCTTCGGCGCGGTCAACATAGCGTCGGAGCGGAGCGCTATCGACGGTGCGCGTATCGAGACGCAGTTCCCAGCTGCGCAGCATTTCGGCAAAGCCGGTCTGTTCGGCGAAATCGGTGGCATCTGCGAGTTGTTCACGCACTTCCGCCAGCGCAAACAATCCTCCGGCGGCATGCGCTTCCCCGAGAGCGCGGGCAAGCAACTGTCGCCCGATGGTCAGGCGTCGGTAGGCGGGCAGGACGCGAACTGCCGCCCAGAATCCCCCTGGTTCGGCGATCCAGGTCGTAGGGAATGTGTGTGCATACCCGATAATGGCGCCGTCGGGCGCCACAGCGACATAGCGACGCGGCTGAGCGTCGGGGGCGAACACTTCGTCAAAAGCGCGGAGATCTGCGGGGTTGCTGTACTCGAAGTCACATACCTCGCTGGCAGGCGCGCGAGCAACGATCGCTGCGACTGCCGCATACTCATCGTCCGTTCGCCGGAAGGGCCGTATACGAATCCCAATACATCCTTTGACCGGCCGGGTTCGCGGTCGGACGCGGACGCCTTCGTCCGTCTTCCACACATGTAACATAGACCCTCACTTACTCTACCCCTTGCTCCTGCACCCCATCCCGCGCGGGACTGGGGCCTCTACCGCTGCTGCGAGTAGAGCATGTCGCGCAGATCCCCTGCGCACTCCACGGTCAACGCTGCCGTGGGCAGAAAACAAGAGGTTTCGCGAAACCAATTTGCGCTGGCGCCAATCTGGTGGTATCCTCTGGCGCGTCTGCGCATCTCTATTCTAGCCGAAGAGACAGGGGGCGCGCAAGTGCCATTTTTGTTATTTTTATGCGCCATATGGTCCCTTACGACCTCTACCGCCTGCTTCAGTGCCCAACCTGCAGTTCGCGCGATCTGATCGTGACCGACGACGGCGTGGCGTGCACAGCGTGCGGCGCCGATTATCCGCGCCGCGACGGGTACCTTGACCTTATGCCGCGCGGCGTGGAGTTTGGCTACGTTTCAAAGTACGTCAGTGAAGAAGAGGAACTGGCGCACGAACTCGATTACCGTGACCTGGCGCCACCGCTGCTTGCAGCCGGGGTGCGGAACCGGGCGCTGCAACGTCTACTCGACCTGCGTCCCGAGGATGTTGTGCTCGACAGTGGGTGCGGCAATGCGAAGTTTGCCGCATGGAACGCCGATCGTGTGCGCCTGATGGTCGGCGTTGATCCGGCGACGTTGTTTGCTGATGAAGCAGTCAAGAGTGTTGCGCTCATCCAGGGGGATGCACGCCGTTTGCCGTTCGCTGATGGCGTGTTCGACAAAGCGTTTTCGATCGATGTGCTCGAACATTTCCCGCGCGAGGTGATCGATGCGTACCTCCGCGAAACGGCGCGGGCGCTGCGTCCCGGCGGACGGTTCCTGGTCTTCTCGAACACGCGCGAGCCGTCGCGTCTGCAGCCGCTCATCGAGGCGAGTCGCTGGCTTGGTCGGCAATTCGTCCGCGCCGGCGTCTACGACTTCGAGCGTGAGGCGCGACGCAAATCGGATCACATCAAGGCGCTGGCAACCTGGGAAGATGTGCTCGATGCAATGCAATGCGCCGGGTTGCGTCCGGTGCGTGTTGTTTTCTGGAACAGTGTGGTGACCAGTTTTGTCGAGCATGTGCTGATGAAACTCGGTGAAGCTGTCGTGGGGCGCAACCGGAAGAACGCGAGCCGACACGACGGCGCTGCGTCAGTTGGTGAAGGCACGGCGCGCGAGATCCGGGCGCGGCAGCGGATGCGTGCGCGCCTCCAGCGTCGCGGGCTGGTCTACTATGCGCTCCTGGCTGTGACGCTCTTCATGGAACTTGACCTGTGGCTGTTTGGAAGGTTGCGCTCTGGGAGTTACTTCGTTGTGGTCGAAAAGCCGGTTGTGAGAAGATGATGCGTTGCATCCTTGCTGTTGTGCGCAGTTCACAAGGGAGTGGGACAACACAATGAGCACAACTCCCGATGATCTCCAGTACTGTGAGGTGGCGCCCGACGACGATCAGTTCGCGTTCAATGCGGCGCTGGCGTATAACCTTTCACTCGACGAGGCGCGACGTGTGCAGCAGACCGCAGCCTCAGACGTGCGCGGTCTCTACCGCAACGGTCGCCTGGTGACGCAATGCGTGCTTCATCTGCTGCGAGTGGCGCATGGCGGCGGCGGAACGATCCCGGTCGGCGGCATCGGCATGGTCGCCACGCCGCCTGAAGTGCGGCGCCGTGGGTATGTGGCGCGCCTGCTCCGCGACGTGTGCGACGAGTTGCGCAGGCAGGGAATGCCGCTGAGCATCCTGAGCGCATTCAAGGAGTCGTTCTACCGGCGCTACGGTTGGGCGACATTTTACGAGGCGCGCCAGTTCCGCGGAGCGCCGGCGTTCTTCGCTGCGTTTCGCGCTCAGCAGGCAGGTGCATGGGTGCGCCTCGACGACAGCTCATCCGCGGTCACAGAACTCGATGCCATCTATCGGGGTGCGCTGCGTGGACGGTTTGGCCCGCTGGAACGCACCACAACCTGGTGGCAGACGCGGGTGCTTCGCTTGAATGAAGGCTCATCGCGTTGGGCGTATGTCTGGCGCGACGACGCTGGTCACGGACGATCATACGTTATCTTTCACATCGAACACAGCGAGCAAGGGCGTGTGTTGCAATGCCGGGAAGCGGTGGCGCTCGATCCGCAGGCGCGTGCTCAGATTTTCGCCTTTTTTGCAGCATTCGAGGATCAGTGCGTCGATGTGGTCTTCAACGCGCCCGCAGATGCACCGGTGCAGACGCTGATGCCCGATCCACTCCAATGCACGATGGCGCCAGGTCTGATGCTGCGCATTGTGGACGTGGCGCCGGCGCTCGAGGCATACCCCTTCCCCCGTGATGTTGCCGGTCGTCTGACGTTACACATCACCGATGACTGGATGGAGCATAATAACGGTATCTTCGCGTTGGAGGTCGAAGACGGCAGCGCCCGGGTCGAACGCCTGGATGCTGAAACGAACGCGGATCTGCGCTGTGATGTGCGAATGTTGGCGCAGATCTACAGCCGCTACGTGCGACCACGCACGGCAGCGGCGTTCGGATTGCTCAGCATACACTCACGCCCGGCGCTCGCGTTGTTCGAGCGGTTGTTCGCCGGTCTTGCGCCGTATGCCTCAGACAGATTTTGATCACGGGGAATGGTTCGTCCGCTCTACATTTCACCGATTGGTCGCGGCGGCGTCGATTTCGGCATCCAGAACATCACCCGCGCAGTACGGCGCTACGGCGCACCGCGCGCCGAGTTGCTGCGCCTGCCGGAGATCTACAACTTCCTGCCCATGCTGATCCCGCGCGGACTGCCGCGCGGCTGGTGGCGCGGATTCGACCTCATTCAGGGACGTTCGCGGGTGGCGTTTGCGCTGCGCGCACCGGGACGTCCCCTCGTCACAACGGTTCATCACCTGACGACCGACCCCGACCTTCAGCCGTACAGCACTCTGGCGCAGCGCCTGTTCTATCGTCTGGTCGAGTCCCGCTACGACTGGTGGTCGATCAGTTCCGCCGATGCTGTGGTGTGCGTTTCGCGGTATACCCAGCAGCAGGTTGCGCATACCTACGGGTTCACCAACACCACAGTCATCTATGATGGGATCGACACCGATGTGTTCGTACCCGCCCCCAACCTGAAACGGCGCGACGATGGATTGCCCGACAAAGGCGGACGCATCCGGTTGCTGTTCGTCGGCAACCGGACGCGGCGCAAAGGATTCGACCTGTTGCCACGTATCCTCGACCTACTGCCGGAAGATT
>JBEPYG010000059.1:0-16347 GCA_041641515.1 Roseiflexus sp. | reverse complement strand
TGCTGGCGCGGCACCGGACGCTTCACACCCGTCAGGTGGCGATCAAGGTACTCCTGTCGCAGGATGCCGAATGGATCGAACGCTTCACCCGCGAAGCGGAGATCACCAGTCAACTCCGCCATGAACACATTGTTCCGATCTATGATCACGGCTATCAGGCGCCGTTCTACTACACGGTCATGGAATATGTTAAGGGCGGATCACTGCGCGATCTGCTCAGCGAACGCGGACGGTTGCCGCTCGACCAAGCTGCATATATCTTCCGTTGCGCTGCAACTGCGCTCGACTACGCACACGCGCACGGGGTCATTCACCGTGATATTTCGACCGGAAATATCCTAGTCGACCAGGACAGCAAGCGCGTGTTCCTTGCCGACTTCGGCATTGCCCGCGAGTCGGGGAAAACAGTGCTGACGACGGTCAACAAAGTCATGGGCACGCGAGGATTCTTTTCGCCGGAACACATCACCTCGGCAACCGCCGTAACCCATCTGTCCGATCTGTACAGCCTGGGAGTAGTGCTCTTCGTCATGCTCACAGGCGCACTGCCCTGGCCCTACATACCAGGACCTGGCGAAGATGGCGGACCGTTCGTACCGCTGATGTCGTTGCGCGACCGCGGTGTGACGGGCATGCCAACCGAACTCGACACCATCATTCACACCATGCTGGCGCCAGACCCGGCCAAACGGTATCCCAGCGCTCAGGCAGCGATCGATGCGCTCGACCAGGCGCTGCGTCGCCACACCAGCACAACGCAGGTGATCGCCAGCGCACCTGCCGGGGCGCCATCGGTTCCGGCAGCGCCGCCAGAAGAACCGCATCCGGTCGAACAGGCGCTGGCGCCCGACCTGATCAAGGCGCCTGTGCAGGAAGCGCTGCGCCGCGCCCAGGAACTCGACAACCCGCGTGAAATTGCCAGATTGCTGAACGCATGGAGCGATGCGCGACCATTGTGGCGTCGGCCGGCGTTGGGGCGTATGGCGTCTATCAGACAGATCCGGCACGAGAACATCTACTGGTATACCCTGCGTGTGCTGTACGAGACGCGCGAGCCGGAGCAGACAGTGGAAGAACCGGATCGCCAAATGACGACGATCAAACCCGAACGTAAACTCGGTCGATGGGATGCGCCGCTCCCCCCGCCAAACGGGTTCGAGGACGATGCAGGCGGCATCGTGCGCCTGCCCGGTTCGACGCGCGTTGTCTCGTGCGATGACTGCAACGGAACGGGACGCAAGGTCTGTCTGCGCTGCAACGGCAATGGGCGCATTCGGGCGCCAGCCAACCCTGCCCCGCCAGCTGACGCTGCACCACCGGCAAAACCGATGACGAGTTCGCCGGCGACTGCTAACGTAACCGCGCCAGCTCAGGTTGCTGCAGCGCCGCGCATCATTCCGTGCCCCGATTGCGAGGGAAGCGGCGGATTGCAATGCCCACGCTGCGGCGGAGAGTCGCGCCTGATTACGCACAAGACCATCCGCTGGCATCGCCGGGCAGAGAAGATGACCAGACATGATGATCTGCCGCACATTGATGAGCGATGGTTGCAAGAGCGCTGCAAAAAGCACAAAATCTACTGCGAGCAGGAGAGCCACGGGTTTCGCCCTGAGTGGCGTCTTGTACCGGGCATTCAGGCGATGATTCAAGAAGTGGAGGCGCGCCTGGATCCCGACACGCGCATCCTGCTCAGCGAAGTGACTGTGCGCTTTATCCCCGTCACCGAGATTGTGTTCGATCTCAATGAATGGAAACCAGCAAAAGCCGCCGGGCATAAAAGCCAGTCGCGTGAACCGGTACTCTACCGCTGGTACATCTATGGCTTCGAGAACATATTGCCCAATGACCGGCGTTTCCTGAACCAGGATCGGGTCGTCGCAGCAGCAATGACCGGTGTGAGCATTGTGCTGATTGTTGCGCTGATCGTGCTTCTGGCGTTCTGAATCGCACAATTATATCCGGGTATGCGCCTGTTGCCGTCGGGTGCGCGGGCGGCTCTCCCGCATCCCCAGGTCGGTGGACAACGCGGTCGGGGTACGGCGGCGCCGTGCCCCAACCAGGCGAAGCACGCCGTTTTCATGGTCAATATTCGATAGCGCTATATAGGCCAGACTTGAGATCTGAGCCTGTCGCAGGTTTCTATGACGCCCCTCGTTCACCATCCACTGCTTGAGACGCTGGCTCCGCTCTTCGATGCACTTGCGCGCGCTGGCGGACGCCCGCTCCTCGTCGGTGGAGCGGTGCGCGATCTGCTGCTGCGTTTGCCGCCGACCGACATCGATGTGGAAGTGTACGGCGTCGATGGACAGACCCTCATAGCTGCGCTTGCACCGTTTGGTCGGGTCGATGCGGTTGGACGCTCTTTCGGCGTGCTGAAGTTGCGGCTCGACGGGTACGAGGTAGACGTGACACTACCGGTACGCCGTCATCCGACTGGTGATGACGAGCTCGGCACGCTGCCGGAGTATGACCCATCGTTGACGCCGCACGCAGCGCTGGCACGCCGCGATTTTACGATCAACGCACTGGCGCTGACACCATTCGGCGACCTCATCGACTATTTCGGCGGTCGTGCCGACCTCGAAGCGCGAGTGCTGCGCCATACATCCGATGCGTTTGGCGATGATCCGTTGCGCGTGCTACGCGCGATGCAGTTTGCTGCACGCTTCGACATGCGCCTGGCGCCGGAGACAGCAGTGCTGTGCCGCACCCTGCTTCCCGCATCCTCCAGACTGCCACTTGACCGTATCTGGCGTGAATGGCACAAATGGGCAACTCTTGGCAGACATCCATCTGCCGGGTTGCGCGCGCTCGATGAGTCGGGATGGCTGGCGCTCTACCCTGAACTGGCGGCATTGAAGGGATGTCCGCAGCACCCCAGATACCATCCCGAAGGCGATGTGTGGGTGCACACATGGCACGTCTGCGATATGGCAGCGAGCATTGCCGATCGTGATGCGCTCGATGCTCGTGATCGCACGGTGCTGATGTTCGCAGCGCTGTGTCACGATCTGGGCAAGCCCTCCACCACCGTCCCTGATAACGACGGCATACCGCGCAGTCCTGGTCATGCAGCGGCAGGCGTACCGTTGACACAGGCATTTCTGGCGCGCATTGGAGCACCACACTGGATCGAGCGTCTGGTCACGCCGCTGGTGCGCGAGCACCTGACGCACCTCCACACCCCGGCGACACCACGTGTCGTGCGTCGCCTGGCGCATCGTCTTGCGCCGGCAACCCTGGTGCAATGGGAACGACTGGTCGAAGCCGATGCGTCAGGACGACCGCCGATGCCGCCAGAGCGACCGGCGGCTGCGTTTCTGGTCATTGCCGAGGCTGAAGGGTCTGCCAGCAATCGTCCTGCACCGCTGGTTCGCGGGCGCGACCTGATCGCGGCAGGAATTGCACCGGGACCACGCCTGGGAAAGATGTTGCGGCGCGCCTATGAAGCGCAACTTGATGGCGTGTTCAGCACAAGGGAAGAAGGGGTGGCGTGGGTGTTGCAGACCCACGAGGATTGACGCGATATTAACGTTTCTCTGACACTGTTCTAATACAAACGCGCTAATATACATAACCGAACAACACAGAAGGCACAAGGAGGTGAGGACCAATGACAACTGCGTTGACCCGTTTCGAGCCATTCGCTGAGGCGCTGCGGCTGTCGGATGCAGTCGAGCAACTGCTGAACGAGAGCTGGGTGATGCCACGAAGCCTCTTCGGCGGCTGGGTTGGAACGTCGCGCATTCCATTGGACCTCTACGAAACCGATGAGGCATATGTGGTGACGGCGCTGATGCCAGGCGTTCCGAATGAAAAGGTCGACATCCAGCTCGAGCAGAACACGCTCACCATTCGTGGTGAGACGGCTGTTGAGCAGCCGAAGGATGCGCACTATCTCATCCAGGAGCGCACGAGCGGCGCAATCGAGCGCAGCATCCGCCTGCCTGTCGCAGTGGACGCTGACAAGATTTCGGCGTCGCTCAAGGACGGGGTGCTGACGATCCGGCTGCCGAAGGTCGAGCATGCCCGGCCGCACCGTATCACCATTCAGACGGCATAACCGCAGGCTGCTGAAGCTCGCTCACCCGCAGACTCTGGTGTAGGGAACGAGTGCATGACCTACGAGCCGGGAAAGGCTCGCAAGAGGTGCGGGTGGGCGACGTTCTTTTATTCTGATTGGCGGGTGCAGCTATCGACATTGCTCTCGCCACAACCCTGTTCACAACCGGCGCCAGCAGGGTTAAGAGAACCCGGCAGAGTGCTCTCCATTCGATACCGTTCACACAGATCGTCGATGCTGACGACGTTTCCGTTGCGATCCTCACAGTACCAGTATGCCCAGATGTTGAACGCGGAAGTGTTCTGGGCAAGGGCAGCAATCCTGTGGATCGATCCGGTGACATTCCCCCGCGCCAGTGACGCATCAGCTCTGACCAGCGCCACAACCGTGCAATCTTTTGAGAATTACCTGTTGCCCGACCCTGATGTACTGCGCTTCGATCATCTGATCGAAATGAACATGCGGCGCCGCGCGTTTCGATCGGGTAACGAACATATCGTCATCAACAACCGGCAATGGCAGATGATCGACTCGCCGGCGAGCAATTTCAACACACCACGGATCGAGTTCAATGCCGATAAAGCGATGTTTCAATTTTCTGGCGACTGCCCCGGTCGTACTGGACCTGAAGAACGGATCGAGCACAATATCGCCTGGATTGCTCGAAGAGAGGAATAACCCAGATGGTTCCGGTATCTTTGAGCACTCTTAGGCACTCGCTGAGCCAGCGCTTTGTAAACGTATCATACGACGCAAAATCGGCAAACTAATCCCACACATCATCGACGCCATCTACAATCGTCTGGTTTGGGCGGAACAATTCGTTACGGAGTTGCAGATTATAGGGCGGGTCGGCAAAGATGAGATCGATCGACTTTGCCGGAAATGTCTTCAGCACCTCGATGCAATCGCCTTGAACAATCTCGTCCACAGGGAGATGCGTACTATCCTGTTCTTCACGCAATGATCGCTGATGCATCAGAGCGCCTCTCTTTATGCAGGAATCTGTCAGGTGGCGCAATAATACGCTCTTTTGTGCTATTCGTCAATATCTGTGGTGTTGGCACGTGGAACCGGGCAGGTGAAGGACGGCCCCTTCTGGTTGGTGGAGCGGTGCGTGACCTGCTGCGTATACCATCGACCGAGGAGGGAGTAACGCGGGTTCTGCAAGACTACAATGTTTGACAGAGCACTAACGCTTCTCTGACGCAATTCTAACACGAACGCGCTATTATGCATAATCGAACATAACCAGAAGCTATAGGGGATGGTGTGCTGACGATCACGCTGCCGAAGATCGAGCATTCCTGACCATATCGCATCACCATCCAGGCGGCGTGATCGCAGAGCGCTGCAACGCGCATCCTGGCAGTCCCTGATGCGCAGGAAGAATGACTGACCTGTGGGTCTATCAAGGCTCAAAAGAGCTGCAGGCAGGCGAAAGAACCGGCAAAACCGGGCAGTCTACATCTTTTCTGCCCGGTTTTGTTGCACCTTCTGGTATGACATATCCGATGGAGGATACACCATGACAGGACTGACGAATACCCTGAAAACAACTGCACTGCTAGCTGCTCTCACCGTGCTGCTGGTCTTGATCGGCCGGTGGTTTGGCGGTACACAGGGTATGATCATCGCGTTTCTCCTTGCCGCGATCATAAACGGCGGCGCGTACTGGTTCTCGGATAAACTGGCGCTGAGCATGGCCGGCGCACGGGAAGTGAGCCGACATGAAGCGCCGCAACTCTACCATATGGTTGCCCATCTGGCACAGCGTGCCGGACTGCCGATGCCACGCGTCTATCTGATCGACACAGCAGCGCCAAATGCGTTTGCAACCGGACGTGACCCGCAGCATGGCGCTGTGGCGGTGACGACCGGATTGTTGCACCTGTTGAATGATCAGGAAGTCGCGGCGGTTATTGCCCATGAACTGGGTCACATCAAGAATCGCGACACACTGATCAGCACAATTGCGGCGACGTTTGCCGGTGCAATTGCCATGCTGGCCGACATGGCACAGTGGGCACTGCTCCTTGGCGGCTTTGGGCGCCACGATGATGACACAGATGACGGCGGTCTGGCGGGTCTGGTGGGAGGTATTCTGTTGATCCTGGTTGCACCAATTGCAGCAACGCTGATTCAGTTCGCAATCTCACGCACACGAGAGTTCGCGGCTGACGCCGCCGGTGCGACAATCAGCGGCGATCCACTGGCGCTGGCGTCGGCGCTACGCAAGATTGAGACCTGGAAGCAGCGTCTGCCCCTTGCGACCAATCCAGCAATGGCAAACCTGTACATTGTCAACCCACTCGATGGTGGTGCCATTGTGAGTCTTTTCAGCACCCATCCACCGACCAAGGAGCGTATTGCACGTCTGGAGGGCATGGCGTTCGCACGGCGTGCGATGGTCTGGTGACATGCTATCCTCACTATCCCGTCAGCAGCGATCGGGAGCGCGGGCAGTTTGCCTGCACCAATGCAAACGGCACATCCGCGCTCCCAGGCAGATAGATGACCCCACATCCGATACCAGGCGTCTAGGCACAACAATCTTGCCATTCCTGGATAAGTCGTGTATCATAGTCTTTAATATCCATTGACAATTGCATACACCTGCGCCGCGCTGCGGCGCCACTGGGGGAGCCAGGTGAGCCTGGCTGAGAGTGCAACCCGATTGATGTTGCAGACCCTTTGAACCTGACCTGGATTATACCAGCGTAGGGAAGTGTCCAGACAATGTCTGCCGCTGATCCACGTTGGTGGGGTCAGCGGCAGTTTTGATTCTGGCGCTCCAGGAGGTGTCCCGTATGATGACAGTGGTCGATCTGTCCCCATCGGTCCAGAGCGATCCGGTTCCATTTCCTTCCGGCGGCGGCATTGTCTACGTCATCACCGACCGACGCACCGCCGGTGACCGTTCGCTGGTCGAGATTGTGCGTGCAGCGTTGCGCGGCGGCGCACACGTCATTCAGTTGCGCGACAAGGATGCTTCCGCGCGCGACATGATCGCGTTGGGCCAGGCATTGCTGCCGCTCACCCGCGACGCCGGCGTCCCCCTGATCGTCAATGACCGTATCGATGTGGCGCTGGCACTGGACGCCGATGGCGTCCATGTGGGTCAGGACGACATTCCCGCAGGCATTGCACGAGAGATCATCGGTCCAGACCGCATTCTGGGTGTTTCGGCTGCAACAGTAGAGCAGGCACAGCAGGCAGAGCGCGCCGGTGCAACGTACCTCGGCGTCGGCGATATTTTCGGCACGCCAAGTAAACCAGACGCCGGAGCGCCGATCGGACTGGCAGCGCTGGCGGAAATCGTGCAGGCGGTACGCCTGCCGGTCTTGGGCATTGGCGGCATCACTGTCGCAAATGCGGCATCAGTCGTGCGAACAGGGGCGGTCGGGGTGGCGGTGATCTCAGCAGTGATCGGCGCCGTCGATCCGGAGGCAGCGACACGGGCGCTGTGCGAAGCAGTGGCATCGGCGCTCGATGTGCGCATGCGTGAAAGGACGTTATCGTAAAGGAGGCAAGAAAATGGAGGCGATCAACCAGCGTATTGGTGAAATACTCGCGCGTGTTCGCTCGTCCAAGCCACTGATCCACCACATTACCAACCTCGTTGTGATGAACGATACCGCAAATGTAACACTCCACGTCGGCGGATTGCCGGTCATGGCGCACGATGCCGAGGAAGTCGCCGAGATGGTTGCACATGCCGGCGCACTGGTGCTGAATGTCGGCACCCTTTCTCCTTCGTGGGTTGAATCGATGCTGATTGCCGGACGGCGAGCGAATGAACTGGGTATTCCGATTGTGCTCGATCCGGTAGGCGCTGGCGCAACCCTGCTGCGCACGAAGACCGATCGTTCGCTGCTGAGTTCGCTCCAGATCGCCGTTGTGCGCGGCAACAGCGGCGAAATCGGAGCGCTGAGCGGAACAGGCGGTAAAGTGCGAGGGGTGGAGAGCATCACTGCCCCGGATAATCCTGCTGCTGCAGCACGACTTCTGGCACGGACGTATCGCACGGTCGTCGCACTCACCGGTGCACGCGACATCATCACCGATGGTGAACGGGTCTTTACTGTCAGCAACGGTCACATCTGGCTCACGACCCTGACCGGCACCGGCTGCATGGCAACGACGATGGTGGCAGCGTTCGCAGCTGTCGAACGTGATTATCTGCTGGCAGCCGCGGGAGCGCTGGCGATGTTTGGGCTGGCGGCGGAACTAGCTGCGGAAAAGGCGCACGGTCCTGCCAGTTTCAAGGTGGCGCTGTTCGACCAGATTTACAATCTCACGCCGGAACAGGTCGCAGCAGGCGCACGGGTAACCGAGATTACGGGTTGAACGTGGGAACGTGCGAACGTGGAGTCATCCCGACCCTTGAAGTCTCACATCGCTGATCGTGAGCTGCCGGCGTCCCGTGTGCGCAGAACGATCGTTGCGCCTGGAACACGTGCGTCCCGACCGCAAGGGTTTTGGAGGTGCGAACATCGCACCCCGACCTCAAGGGTCTTAGATGAGCATCCGGAAAGGAGAACAGCAATGACAGCAACCACGTCGATTGTTCGCGGTCAGACACGGCGACTAGCGTATGCAATCGTGCTGACGGCGCTGGCGGTCGCATTGTCGCCCATCAGTATTCCTGTCGGGATTGCGAAGGTGTTTCCGGTGCAACACATGGTCAACGTCCTCGCCGGAGCGCTGATCGGACCCTGGTGGGGACTGGCAGTCGCACTGGTCACATCGATTGTACGCAATGCAGTGGGACTGGGAACGCCGCTGGCATTCCCCGGCAGCATCTTTGGTGTCCTGCTCGCCGGTCTGATCTACCGTGCGACGCGGAATATTCCGTTCACGGTCGCAGGTGAGGTCATCGGCACCGGCATCATCGGCGCCCTGACCGGCGCACTGATTGTCGCACCGTATATCATGAATCGTCCAATGGGAGCCACGGCGCTAATCGTCCCATTTGCGCTCTCGTCACTGGTTGGCGCCGTGCTGGGAGCGCTCGGTCTCCTGCTCCTGCGGCGCTTCGGCTACCTGGAACGTTCCAACACACACCAATGAAGCCACTGGTTGTATGTGAGCAAGTCGCGTACCACTACCGCGATGGCACACCTGCGTTGCACCGGTTAGACCTCACCGTCGAGCCGGGAGAATTCGTCATTCTGGCAGGCGCAAGCGGGTCAGGCAAATCGACCCTCTGCCGTTTGCTCAATGGTCTCATTCCGCACCTCCACGGCGGTCATCTGACGGGGCGTATTCTGGTAGATGGTCAGGATACGCTCCATACACCGCCCTACGTGCTCAGTCGCCAGGTTGGGCTGGTCCTGCAGAACCCGGAAGCGCAGAGCCTGGCAACCACCGTTGCCCGCGACCTGGCGCTAGGTCCTGCCTGCCAGGGACAGGAGCGCGCCAGTATTGCCGCGCGTATCCGCGACATCGCAGCAATGCTGGCGATAGAACCGCTTCTCGATCGACAACCAGGCGCCCTGTCGGGGGGAGAACTGCAACGAGTGGCGATTGCCGGGGTGCTCGCCTTGAATCCGCACCTGCTGGCGCTCGATGAGCCATTTGCGTTTCTCGACGCTGCCGGCGCGACGCAGTTGCGTGATACGCTGCGCCTGCTCCACCAGCGCGGCGTCACCATCATCGTTGCCGAGCACCGTCTGGGTGAGGTGGCAGACCTGGCAACCCGCCTGATTGTGCTACACGAAGGACGGGTGGTGGCTGATGGAGCGCCGCGCGACGTCCTAGCGCACGACATATTGCAATGGGGTCTGGAAGCGCCACCGCTGGTTCGACTGGCGCGTGCCGCCGGAATCGATGCAGTCCCGTTGACCCTCGATGAAGCTATGGAAGTCTTGCCGCTGAACAGCGACCTGCAGCATCCGCTGCCGACGCTGGACGACGTGTCATCAGCGTCTCCGGTGATCGCCTGGGAGAACGTCTCATTCTCCTATGGCAGCAGAACCGTCCTGAGTCAGGCGAGCTTGTCGGGTGCATCGCGGAATATTGTCGGACTGTTGGGCGCCAACGGTTCTGGCAAAACAACGCTGCTGCGCCTGGGCAATGGATTGCTCCGCCCTCAACGAGGAACGGTGCGCCTTCAGGGAGAGCCGATCGGGAAGCGTCCATTGTGGGACATTGCCCGAAGCGCAGGACTGGTCGTGCAGCACCCGAGACGCATGCTGTTTGCGCCGACTGTACAGGAAGAGTTAGATGCAGGACCGCGCGCAATCGGACGATATGATCGCGCCTGGATCGATCACGTCATCGAACAGTGTGGTCTGGAGCCGTTCCTGAACCGCTCACCCCACCAGCTGAGCGCTGGCGAGCAACGACGGGTGGCAATCGGAGCAATGCTGGCATCCCGACCGAGCGCATTGCTTCTCGACGAACCCACCGCCGGTCAGGACGCAACCAGCCGGCGCATGTTGCACTCGCTCATCACCAGTATCGCCCGCGACGGCATGGCAGTCATCATCGCCACACACGACACCGAGTGGGCATACACCCTCTGCTCACGCTGGGCAGTGCTTGGCTCAGGAATGATCATTGCCGAGGATGCGCCGCCAGCAATCTGCGCCCAGGCAGAGACGATGGCGCGAGCGCATCTTCGTGTTCCGGCGATAGAGGCGCTTCGCTACATGCCAGGACGAACAATCGCGCATCTGGCAGACGCCCGAGTCATTTGAACCATGAATTGTCTGCAGCAATCACGCCTTGATCCACGCGCAAAAGCAATAACCTACCTGATCGGATCGGGAACGATGATCCTGACAACTGATCTGGCGCGTCTTACGCTCATCACGTGTGCTCTGATCGTCCTCCTCATCGGACTGAAACGTGGACGACGCTGGCTCGACGTGATGCGGGTGCTGCTGCCAACGCTTGTGCTTTTTATGCTGGTTGCCGGATGGAGCGGCGGCTACGAAGCTGCTTTCGGCGCCGCATTGCGTCTGATCGCTCTAGCCGGCGCAGGGGTTGCCTTCTTCAGCACGACACCGCCGGAGGAATTGGGAGATGCGCTCCTGGCGAGCGGGGCGCCATCACAGGCAGCATTCCTGTTGGAAGGAGCTCTCCGTTTCACTCCGATGATGGGGCAGCTGGCGCGCGAAGTGTACGAGGCACAGGCAAGCCGTGGATTTCGCTTCGATAGAAGAAACCTTCTGCACAACGGTCCTCTCCTGTTGACGCCACTGCTGATCAGTGTCATGCGGTTTGCCGATGATCTGGCAGAAGGGCTGGAAACGCGCGGCTTTGGCAGCCCACAGCGCACGCCGCTGGCAGAGTACCGGCTCTCCTGGCGCGACTGGACGCTGATGGGCGCAACGGTTTTGTTCGCACAATTGATTCTATGGTGAGGGAACTACCAATGACACCACGAGCATTGACAATTGCCGGTTCCGATTCTGGCGGCGGCGCCGGCATCCAGGCGGATTTGAAGACCTTCATGGCGCACGGCGTCTACGGCGCCAGCGCGATTACCGCAATTACGGCACAAAACACCCAGGAGGTTCGGGCGGTTGTCATGCTCGAACCGGCGATGGTTGTTGCACAGATCGAAGCAGTGCTCGATGACATCGGCGCTGACGCCATTAAGACCGGTATGCTCGGCAATGCAGCGATTATCGACGCAGTTGCCGACACACTCGAGCGATACCGAATCGAGCAGGTTGTTATCGACCCGGTGATGGTCGCCAAGAGCGGGGCGCGACTGCTGGAAGAAGATGCCGTGACAGCACTGCGTCAGCGCCTGCTGCCGCTGGCGCTGGTCATCACGCCCAACCTGCCGGAAGCGTCCGTGCTACTGAACCGCGAGGTGACCGGCGAACACGACATGAGGCAGGCTGCCCGCGACCTGCACGCACTCGGTCCGCGGTATGTGTTGCTCAAGGGAGGGCACCTCCCGGGAAGTGAGGTGGTCGATCTGCTGTACGATGGTGCGCAATTCATCGAGCTGCGCGCCGGGCGTCTGGAGACGAACCATACCCACGGCACCGGTTGCACCTACGCCGCAGCTATCGCAGCTCTGATTGCACGCGGGTTGACGGTCGAACAGGCAGTACGGCAGGCGCACGCCTACCTTCACGACGCCATTGTCCATGCACCTGCAATCGGTCGAGGGTACGGACCGGTCAATCACCTTGTGTACGGATTACCGGTAGTGCGCTGACACTTATTGACGGTGACCAGGCGGGAGAACGAGCGGTCCTGGAACGGATGGCGGCAGGTGCGCCCATGGCAACCCCAGAAACGGGAAAAATTGAGGGCGTGTGCCGGCTGCCAGCAACCGTTCGCGGGTGAAGATCCGCTCCAGCTTCTGATCATCGTGCACCAGCCGCATCGCCTGGTACCAGCTCAACCCATCACGGCGCTCGAAGTGCCAGTATTCGAGCGCCAGCGGCTGAGTGCGCCAATCGAAGGTTTCACGTTCCTGCGCTGCAATCCGGTTCCAGCCGTGTGACGCAGCAAGCGCCGTGAAATCGACGAAATAGCCTGCAGGCGGGGGCAGCAGGCGTCGGTTTGCCACATCGAACACCGGCGCCGTCAGCGGCTCCCCCATACTGCCATCCTGGCGCACAGTACGAAGATACAGGCGCCAGAAGAGCCGTCCGGCGCGCCATTCAGGAGAAATGTAGAGGATCTGCTGCCCGTTGACCCGGTAATCCCAACGTGTATCGAACGCGCGCCCCGCTTTGTGCCAGCTGGTGAACGACGATGTACCGTTCTGGAAATCGACTGCACGGGATGCCTCACTCAACTGCCCCAGGAAATCGTAGCCGCTAGCTTCGATCACGTCTCGACGCAAGGCGTCGAATGACGGTTTGACTGCTGCCGCCAGCGCCGGGATTCCTCCGGCGCGCACATCGCCGAGTGGCGCCATGCCCCGCGGAAGCGACGCCACATCGACTGGTGGCGTGATCGAACTGAACGAGCGACCTTCCTGCCAGCGCTCCTCCGGCACGAGCGGCGTGACCGCGCGACTGCTCCAGGACGGTTTTGCGTATCCGTGTGCACTGGCTACGACGAATGTGCCACCCTGCAACCCAGGACTGAACAACGCCACCCCCTGACGCGAAAAGAAACGTCGTTCTCCTAGCGCCCACGATGCGACCGCCATCAGACCGCCGCCAGGCGTCCACGCCGGATCGCGCAACCCCAGATTGTCGGGTCCGGCGCGCAGTTCTTCACCGGTGACCAGATCGTAGATGTGAAGGTTGCCACCGCCATCACGATCCGAAATAAATGCAATCGATCGACCATCGGGCGACCAGGCCGAGCTGTGGTCCGGCGCCGGATGGTTCGTCAGGTTGATTGCTTCACCACCATCAGCAGCAACAATATAGATCTCCTGATTGCCGTCGCGCCAGGAGGTAAACGCGATACGCTGTCCATCCGGCGACCACGTCGGCTGTGCATCGGTGGCCGGGTGACTGGTGATACGCCGGACATCGCCACTGACAGGGTCGAGCGTGTAGATGTCGAGATTGCCATCACGCGCACTGGTGAACGCAATCCGGCGTCCATCGGGCGACCAGACAGGTTCGCCGTCATAAGCGAGATGATCGGTCAGGCGCCGGAGATCGCTGCCATCGGCGCGCATCATATACAGGTCCCAGTTGCTGTTGCGCCGGCTGGCAAACACAATCCGTTCAGCATCGGGCGACCAGGAGGGGCTACGGTCGGGATGCGGGTCGGCCGTGAGATTCACCACCCGTTCACCGGCGAGATCGGCGCTGAAAATGTCGAAGGCGCCATCATCGCCGCGTGACGCGGCAAAAAGAATGCGCCCCTGCCCAGGAAGCGCAGAGCGCTGCAGCGCCGACGATGCTGGCGGTGGAAGAGACACGCCAATTGCAATAACAATCAGGAACGTAAGACACAGCACAGACATGGCGTCATCCCTGATAGCGTGGACATAATCCAGACACGATGTCCGAAAGACGGGAAGACATCACCATCTGGACTACCTGAGCGGATGTGCGGGTGGCGCCAGATCAGGACGCTTGCACCATCCGTACAAACACATGCATATCGATACTATACAGAGTATACTGTAGATGTATGGCCTCGACAGCCTTATGGAAATGAGAAATCGATGAGCAACAACGGATACCCCGTCGGAGCGCCGCGACAGTTCTACCGGTGGCGCAACTATCGGGTGGCATATTACACGGCAGGCGCCGGTTCACCCATTCTCCTGATCCACAGCATCAACGCGGCTGCCTCTTCATTCGAGATGCGGCGACCGTTTTCGGCATTGCAGGGTGATCATCAGGTCTTCGCGCTCGATTTTCTGGGATTCGGCGGCTCCGATCACCCACGGCGCAAATACAGCGCCGACGATTACATCGACCTGATCAGCGACTTCGCCCGAGATGTCGTTGGGAAAGGCGCACCGGTCATCGCCAGCTCGCTTGGCGCGGCGTACACCATTCGCGCAGCTGCCCGCGATCCCGATCTCTTTGGTCCGCTGACCCTGATCTGTCCAACCGGGATACGCAACCTGGCACAACCACAGCAGCCAGGGTGGAGTTACGAGGTGCTTGCCGGTCCGCTGGGCGATCTGATCTTTCGCACGCTGGCAAGCCGCCCAAGCATCGCCTTCTTCCTGCGCACTCAATCGTACTACGATCCTTCTGTGGTGGACGATCATCTGGTTGAGGGGTTCTACCGCGCCGCATATCAGGCGGGGGCGAAATGGGCGCCGATCTGCTTCCTGACCGGATTGTTGAACTGCGATGTTCGGGAAGCATTTGCACACCTGCGCCAGCCAATCCTGCTGGTCTGGGGGCGTTATGCTGATCTGACCCCGTTGCGCAGCGCCGACGCATTTCTGGCGCGCAACCCGCGTGCTCGACTCGCGGTTGTGGAGAAAGCGCGTCTTTCGGTGCAGGACGAACGCCCCACAGAGTTCATGCATCTCGTCCAGCAATTTCTCGCCACGCAGCATTCGCGAAGCGCATAAGCGCAGGTTTTCCTTCCGCGCCACGGCGCGTCGCCTCGCCAAAGGTACGTTTTCACCCTTCTCCGTGGGACACGGGCATTTTGCGCTCGCACGCACGACGCAGGCGGAATACCCTCACTCCCAGGACTGTCTTTTACTCCCGGTGTCGTGAATGTTCAGAATGAAATCCGGTCTACGAGCTAGCGCGGGCGTCTCGTCCGCATCCCCAGGCAAGTGGACAGCGCAGTCGGGACACAGCGACGCCGCGCCCCAACCAGGTAACGTCCGCCGGCACTGGCAAGAGCAGATGCTGCAAGAATACATTTTGTACCCCGGATGTGAACTGTTCCTGCGAAACACCATATTGACAGCAACGCATGCTTCGCCTATAATTAGAACAAATGTACGAATACCAACGGCAGCGAGGCAGCCATGGCAATTGGTCGCAACAAAATCCGCCAGTTTACCGACGCGATGACCATCCAGTGGGCAAATGGCAAGAACGAAGCGCGCCTCACCCCCGGCAGCGGGAGGTTCGTTTCACATGTCGGCTGGTATGCCGAAGTCGGGCGCGACGACGAATTCGATCGGTTCGTCCACCAGGCAGGCATATCGCAGATGGAGATCCGTCACCCGCGTCAGGGCGCCGCGGCGCAGATCGTCCGGCACTGGAACCTTGGCGAGCGGTTACGCTTCTTTCCGGTCACCAGCGGCCCCGTGGCAACGACCGTCGCTGCCAGTCTTTCGCCACGCAATATTGCCGCCACCATCGAAGCGGGCATTGGGTTGCGTTGGGGGCGCGGCGAGGGCGAACGGTCAAAGATGGCGATTCGCGGCTACATGCAGGTCCGTCGCCAGAACCAGACGGGCGCCGCGGCAGCCGATGAATGGCTCCTCTACCAGCGCCTGGTGCAGATCTCGGTGCGCTCCCGCATGACGGATGAACTCCTCGCCGCTCTGGTTGACCACGTGCGGGTGTGCGAGATCGCCGATACGCTGGTGGATCGAGCGAAACATCCCGACGTCATCCATTGCTACGAGCTGGCATTGCCACTGGGTCCGGGACAGGAGGAGCAGTGGGGCAAGGGCGAAACAACGACCGTGCTGCCAATCGCCAGCCTCCACCCCGAAACGGTCGACCTGCCATACCTGCGCAGCCTGTGGCGTCCCGATCAGGTCGTCGATCTGGCGCTGCGCGACTGGCCCGATGTCCAGGCATGGGCGCAGGAGTTCAGCGTTGGCGGGTATGCCGAAACCATCGGGCAACCATCAGTGTTGACGGACGACGCGCATGCCGAGCACGAGGCAATTGCAGTCAATGGAC
>JBEPYG010000058.1:0-16376 GCA_041641515.1 Roseiflexus sp. | reverse complement strand
CTTCACATCCGATGGGCGTGAGTATGTGATCGACGTGATGCCCGACAACCCGACGCCGCTGCCCTGGGTGAACGTCGTTGCCAACCCGCGCGCCGGATTCATCGTCTCAGAGAGTGGCGGCGGCTATACCTGGGCGGAGAACAGCCGCGAAAATCGCCTGACCCCCTGGTCGAACGACCCCGTCAGCGATCCGCCAGGCGAGGCGCTCTACCTGCGCGACGACATAAGCGGCGCACTCTGGTCGCCGTTGCCCCGTCCCTGTGGCGCCGGTCGCATGCGCGTCTACCACGGACTGGGATACACCCGCTTCCTGCAACGGTACGAAGGCATCGAGAGCGAAACGACGCTCAGCATCGCACCCGACGACCCGGTGAAGATCGTCCGGTTGCGCCTGCGCAATCGGTCCGATCACGAGCGACGCCTGAGCGCAACGATGTACGTCGAATGGGTACTGGGCGTGCTGCGCGAGCAGACGGCGCTCTTCATCGTGACTTCGACGATGCCGGAACAGAGTGCGCTGCTGGCGCGCAACACCTACAGTCACGATTTTGTCGGACGGGTGGCATTCCTGGCATGCAGCGCCTCGGAAGCGCTCTTCTGCGGTGATCGGGCGGCATTCATCGGGCGCAACGGCAACCTGGCACGCCCACTTGCGCTGTCAGGCGACCACGATGGCGCCTTCGATCATCACATCGGCGCCGGGTTCGATCCGTGCGGCGTCGTTGCCACACGGCTGACCCTCGGACCTGGTGAGGAACGCGACGTCTTCTTCATTCTGGGGCAGGGCGCACATGAAGAGGATGCGTTGCACCTGGTTGCACACTACCGTGATCCTGCCGTCGCCAACGGCGCCATCGAGGAAACCATCGCGCGCTGGCGCGATCTGGTGGGCAAGCTTCAGGTGCGCACCCCCGATCCGGCGCTCGACGTGTTGCTCAACGGCTGGCTGATCTATCAGACCCTTGCCTGCCGCATATGGGGACGCTCAGCGTTCTACCAGTCGGGTGGCGCCTATGGCTTCCGTGACCAGTTGCAGGATGTCATGGCGCTGATGATGATCGAGCCATCGCTCGCGCGTGAACACATCCTGCGCGCCGCTGCGCGACAGTTTGTCGAAGGCGACGTGCAGCACTGGTGGCATCCACCGCTTGGGCGCGGCATCCGCACGGCATTCTCCGACGACTATCTGTGGTTGCCGTTCGTGGTCTGCCACTACCTCGAAACGACCGGTGATAACGCGCTGCTCGATGCAGTGGCGCCCTATATCAAGGGACGACCGTTGGCAGAGCACGAAGCCGAATACTACGACCTTCCCGAACAGACCAACGAATATGGCAGCATCTACGACCATTGCATCCGGGCGATCAATCGTGCACTGACGCGGATGGGAGCGCACGGATTGCCGCTCATGGGAGCGGGCGACTGGAACGACGGCATGAATCTGGTCGGACATCAAGGACGCGGTGAGAGTGTCTGGGTCGCATGGTTCTTGATCGTTCTCCTGAACCGCTTCGCACCGATTGCCGAACAGCGGGGTGATGTTGAGCGCGCGGCGCGCTACCGCGCCGAGGCGCGCCGGTTGAGCGAAGCGCTGGATCGCCACACCTGGGACGGCGAGTGGTATCTGCGCGCCTTCTACGATGACGGTACACCGCTCGGTTCCGCGCAGAGCGACGAGTGTCGCATCGACTCGTTGAGCCAGTCATGGGCGGTCATCGCCGGAACCGCCGATCCAGCGCGCGCGCGGCGGGCAATGGAGGCGGTCGATACCCACCTGGTGGATCGTACAACCGGCATTATCAAACTCTTCACCCCGCCATTCGATCAGACGCCGCACAACCCTGGCTACATCAAGGGGTATGTCCCTGGGGTGCGCGAAAACGGCGGGCAATACACCCATGCGGCAATCTGGGTCGCATGGGCCTGGACGCTGCTCGGTGACCAGGCGCGCACAGGCGAATTGGTGCGTCTGCTCAACCCGTGGCGCCATGCGCAGCAGAACGAGCGCGTCTATGCGGTTGAACCTTACGTCATTGCAGCCGATATCTACGCGGCGCCGCAGCATCTGGGGCGCGGCGGCTGGACGTGGTACACCGGCTCGGCAGCATGGTTCTACCGCCTCGGCATCGAACGCATACTGGGCATTCAACGCCACGGCGACCATCTGACCGTGACGCCCTGCCTGCCCCCTGACTGGTCGGGATACGAAGCGTGGTATCGTTGCGGTTCGAGCGCTTATCACATCATTGTCGAGCGGAGTGGCAGCAACGATTACGCCCTGACGATCGACGGCGCGCCTGTGAGCGACCTGCGCATCCCACTGCACGATGATGGGCAACAGCACGTCGTTCGATTAATACTTCCATCACACGTCGCAATACCCTCATGGGACGGTGCAGGCACAACCGCAACACCAGAAGAGGAGCAAACGATCAGCAGCGAGGAGTAATACCAATTCCATTAGATCTCCTCGCAAGGCAGAGGTGCAGCAGTGCTGCGCCTCTGCGCCTGCAGGAAGGTCGGGCGGCACGGAGTGTTCGGCAGGCGATCGGTGTCGAAACTGCTCGAATGCTTATGTCGATAGGGTTGTATTCCCGACGGTGGAGGATATGAAACGACGGTATTTCGGATCGCACCCGGACGATCCGGTGATCTTCCATCGTAAGGAACTGGTCAATAGGAAGCCGCCGTTTGCGGCGCTTGCCGATCCGACGATCGAGCAGTCGTTCAATCAGGAACTCCTGGGTTTGTTGGAGAACCTTGAATATGTGGCGATCACAGCGGTGATTGACAAACTTGAGTATCAGCGCCGCTACAGTGTCTGGCGCTTCGACCCATATCATTATGCCTGACAGTGCTGGTCGAGCGCTATGTACGCTGGCTGGCGCGCTGTGATGGGCAAGGTGATGTAATGGCAGAGTCACGTGGTGGCAAAGAAGATCGGCGGCTCAAGGACTCCTTCGAGCGCGTGTACGAGAACCGCTAAAGCTTTGCTTCAGCAGTCCATACACAAGTGTGAACTGCTACACACGATAACATACTGGCATTTTCAGAACAAACATGCTATACTACACAAGGGTCTCTGGCTGTACCCGGCAGACGCGCAGCATTTGCACCTCACCACATACCGCGTTATACTCATCACACACGCTATGAATGCCGCGCCTAGCGCCGAAGGCAACCTATGGCAACCCTACGGGCACAATCTCACTCCAGTAACAGCGACTCGCCCGGTCCGGCATCACAGGCAGGCGCCGTGCGCGAGGTGCGCAACTATCGCCTCGATCAGCGCATCGGGCAGGACGAACTCGCAGTCGTCTACCGCGCCACGCACCTGACGCTCGATCGTCCTGTGCTGGTGTCGGTGCTGCACCGCACCGACTGGATCTCATCGAGTCGCTTTCAGTTAGCCGCCCGGCTTGCTGCCCATCTAACCCATCCCAATCTGCTGCCGGTCATCGACGCCGGTCACGACGACCGTATCGGGCATTATCTGGTGACACCTTATCTCGACACGCGCTCTCTTCAGGATATGCTGGCGAGTGGCGCGCTCGATCCGGTAGAAGCGCTGCGGATCGCCACGCAGCTGGCGAGCGTGCTTGATTATCTCCACACCCAGAATGTGGTGCACCGCGATGTGCATCCGGCAAACATCCTGGTCACCCCCCAGGGCACGGTGTTCCTCACCAACCTGAGCCTGGCAGCGTCGCCGGATACGCCCGATCTGTCGAGTATCGACGATACGGACTATCGAACGCCGTATACAGCGCCGGAACAGACGCTGCACACCGGTCAACCATCTCCTGCAGGCGACCTCTACAGTCTTGGCGCCGTTATCTACCATATGCTCAGCGGCGATCCACCGCCGCCGACCGGCGTTCCACCGTCGCTGGCATTGCGCGATGAAGCGCTCGCTGCTGCCGATCGCGTTGTTCAGCGCTTGATGGCTGAGCACCCGTCACAGCGGTACGCGAACGCCGGTCAGGCGATCGCCGCCTTGCGACAGGCATTGCGCCCACAGATCGACGCAGCGACGGTCGATATGGAGGAGTCGCGCTGGGAGCCGATCGCCGAATGGCTCGAAAACCCGCTCGAAACAGTGCTCGGAAACCTGATCGACGCCGATTTCGTGGCGCGCAGCCGCACCCGCGCCGATACGCTCCACCGGGTCGATGCCATTCGCCGCCTGCTCGATCGCTGGAGCCGGCAAAACTGGACGCACCGCCCACAACTTGGGCATCTGATTGAACCAGAGCAGATTGTCAGTTACAACCTCTACTTTTACGAAGTGCGCGTGGCCTATGAAACGCGCACAACCCCGCAGGCGCGTCTCAGCGTGCATCGCGGCGGCGCACTGATGCCTGCACGTGAAATCGGCTTATGGGAGGCGCCGGTTCCTGATGCGCCGCCGTTCGAGACGCACAATCCCGAGCCGATTGTCATTCCCGGATCACAGCGCGTGGTTGGCTGCCCGGAGTGCAACGGCGCAGGTCGCATCCACTGCCGGACCTGCAACGGCTCGGGAACGGTCATACGCCCACGCAAGGTGAAAGAACCCGACGGACGTATGCAGAACCAGCCACTCTCTGAAGAATGCCCGACATGCCGCGGCTATGGGCACGAGGAGTGTGAACGTTGTGAAGGAACCGGGCAACTGCTGGAAGAGAAAGTATTCGACTGGTCGCGTCGTGCGCGCGCCTATTTCAACGAAGATGATCTCAGCGGCCTGCACAAACCGACGCTTCAGGCAAAAGCCTTGAAAGTCTTCGATGGTCCGATTTCATTGCGTGAAGGGCACTGGTATCAGGTTGCGCCACTGAAGGAGATCATCGAAGAGGCGCAGCGCAGTTGCGGCGACGATACCCGCATCATCGCCGCCGAACTGACCATCCGCGGCGTCCCGGTCACCGAGGTTGACTATCGCTTCCGCGACCAGCCGCGCACACTGGCATTCATCGGCTTCGACAACACGCTGAAAGGCGATAGCACGCTGTACGATGTCGAACGTCTCGTGCTGTACGTCATCATTCTGATCATGGCCCTCATTCTGGCAGCGATCCTGGTGTTGCGTTGAATGTTGCATGTCTGCGGGAAAGCGTCCTGACCCCCTGTCGCCCCTGTAACATTTTTCACACATGCTGCGTCTAATAGGGCGGAACCTGATCAACCATGACATATCCCAAAAGGAGGAACAACGATGTTCCGTCAAAATGTCGGTCCCATTGATCGTGGCATTCGGGCGGTTATTGGCATTCTGCTGCTCATTGCCACGTTCGTGCTGCTCAGCGGCTTCTGGCAGGCGCTCGCAGCCGTGGTAGCGATCATTCTGCTGATCACCGCCATTTTTGGCGTGTGCCCGCTCTACTCGGCACTCGGCATCGACACCACGACTAGACCAGCAGCAAAGCACTGAGCAGACGTATCACCGGAGCGGGACGCCCAATCCGGTCGCATCCAGACATCAGCGAGCCTCGTCAGTACGACGAGGCTCACTGTTTTCCCCCAGCTCGCCACCAGCGACTCATGCGCATCAGCGCCTGAACATCACTGTACCATCGATTGTCACACCCGATACACCATGTCAAGATACCGCCGCAGTAGGTCGCTGACAACACCGCGGAACGGCAACGATGCCGCCATGCCGTACACCGGCGCCATGCCGCCCTTGGCGCGCGGCTCGCGCCGTACAACCGCGACCGATTCGCGCAGGTCGGCGATGAAGCGGTCGGCAACGCCGGGTTGCGTGTGTGGCAGGGTGACGCAGATATGGATCGCTGGCGGATGGTGCAGACCGTTGAGATGCCAGCCGCGCTGCGCCATCTGATCGAGCACACGGTAGATGTCGAGGCGTGTCGCAGTGAACGCAATCACCCATAGTGGATCGCCAAGAATGCGCAACTCCGGAATGGACTCGATGCCGTTGCGGATCCGGCGCGCCGTCTCGAGAATGCGCTGCGTCGCCTCCAGGTATCCCTGCTCACCGATGCTGACCATCGCGGCCCACGCCGCCGCACTCAGGCCCCCAGGACGACTGCCAGCCATCGTTGGCGAAACGTACAGCCCGCCGGGCCAGTCGGCAGCGACATAGTACTGAAAACGGCGCAGATCTTCAGTACGGTAGAGAATGACCGAGGTTCCTTTGGCGGCATACCCGTACTTGTGGGTATCCACCGAGATCGAGGAGACGCCGGGAACGCCGAAGTCGAACGGAGGAACCGAGTAACCGAGCCGACGCGCCCACGGAAGCACAAACCCGCCCAGACAGGCATCGACGTGCATGCCGATGCGACGTTCGCTCGCCAGCGCCGCCAGGTCAGTGATCGGATCGATGATGCCGTGCGGAAAAGATGGCGCCGACCCCACGAGTGCGATGGTGTTGCGGGTGATAGCGCGTCGTGCAGCGGCAACATCGGCGCGAAAGCGCGCATCGACCGGGATGCGCACCAGCCGGATGCCGAAATAGTGCGCAGCTTTATCGAACGCAGCATGCGCAGTG
Source organism: Roseiflexus sp. (assembly GCA_041641515.1). Classification (GTDB taxonomy): domain Bacteria; phylum Chloroflexota; class Chloroflexia; order Chloroflexales; family Roseiflexaceae; genus Roseiflexus. Next base: position 9,880 of record JBEPYG010000058.1, on the reverse strand, counting down.
CGCGGGACGACTACCTCGGGATGGCGGATGCCGCGTCGCTCACGCGCCCAGTCGCGGTAGGTCTTCATTGCCAGCAGAATACTCTCCGTGCCGCCTGATGTGACCGTACCGCATACTCCCGATCCGCCGCCAAGCATCGTGGCGGTCATAGCAACGATTTCCGCCTCATATCTGGCAATGCTGGGCCAGAGATCGACGTGCAGCGGGTTGCTCGCTGCGTGAAGCGCATACGCCTGGCTTAGAAACGTCTGATGGTCGGGATCGCCGTGATAGACGGCGCCCGACGCAAACCCCTCGCGCCAGCAGGGAGTTTCGCGCTCCGCCAGGCGGCGCATCTCGTCGAGAATATCGTCACGGTCGCGCCCAACAGTGGGTAGGCGGACGTATCCCGGCGTTTCATTGCGATAGGGTTTGAGCGATGGTTCGATATCGGTAAGCAGAGCGTCATACTGCGCCTCGAGCTTGCGCTGCACCACCGGAATGCGACGCAGGACCCCCTCGAACGCGGCAGCGGCGCGGGCGCCTACCGACTCGAGCGCCTGATACCATCGGGAATCAGCCATGTCGCCTCCCATTCAATTGCGCGTAGATTGCCCGATTCTGACGGTAGATGCGCACAAAGGCGCGGAACAGTTCATCGTAGGTGCGCCGATGCTCGTGACGCGGGTGGAATGTCGCAGCCACCGGCGTCCTGATCCGGCTGAAGGATTGCCGCCCAATCGCCACTGCGGCGATCAGCGCCGCGCCGCGCAGATTGGCAAGCAGCGGATGCATCGCCTGATCGATGGGGCATCCAAGGACATCGGCGAAGATCTGACACCAGACGTCCGATTGCGCCCCGCCGCCGGTCATGATGATCACGCCGGGCGATCGCCGCATGAAACGGCGAACCGCGTCGCGCAGCCAGCGCATATTGTAGGCGACCCCTTCCATGACGGCGCGCACCATCTGCGCCCGCGTTGTCGCCAGCGACATGTTGTGAAACCCGCCGCGCAGCGTATGATCTTCAACCGGGGTGCGTTCACCGTAGAGCCAAGGAGTAAAGATCAGCCCGCCGCTGCCGGGCGCTTCGCGCTCCACCATACGGTTCAGAGCGACATAGAATCCATCTGGACGCAACGTTGCCAGGTCATCATCGGCGAACAACAGGTTGTCACGCAGAAAAGTCAGACAGGCGCCGGCGCACTCCTGCTCATTGGTGAGCAGATATTTCCCTGGAATTGCCGACGGTAGTGACGCCATGTTGTGGAGCAGGTCGGTACGTTTGAACGGCACGTGGCAGACAAGCCACGACGATGTGCCAACATACAGATTGGCATCATAATCGCGCACGGCGCCCGCGCCCACCGCCGCCGAATGAATATCCGGCGACCCGACAGCTACCGGCGCGCCTGGTTCGACGCCAAGATGGTCGGCGGCATCGACGGTCAGCGGACCTAGGATGTCAGTTGCACGCCGCACGTCGGGCAGTTTTGCGCGTTCGATACCGGTCAGCGCCAGCAATTGTGGCGCATAGGCAATCCGGTCGATAGAGCGGTTATCCGTCAGCCAGTGGAGCGTGATCGAGTCGAATGAGGCAGCGCATCTGCCCGTGAGCCGCAGGTTGATGTAATCCTTCGGTTCGAGAAAAACCTTCGCGGCGCGGTATATGTCAGGGTGCGCTCGCCGAAGATACAGGATGTGCGCCAGCGAGTCCTTCCCGGCAAGACCAGGCGCACCACCAGTGAGCCGAATCCAGGTCGCCAGTTTCGTCAGCTCATACCCGGCAATGGTTGGACGTCCGGCAACCAGGGCATGAATGTCCGAAGCGCCACGCGAATCCATCCAGATAATCGCATTGGTCAGCGGGCGGTCATCGTCGCCCACCACAACCGTTCCCGACCATTGCGCCGTCACGCCGACAGCGGCAATGCGGGTGACACCGGCGGCAGACGTCAGGCGGCGCGCCGCCACACCAATCGCCTCCCACCATTCAACAGCGCTCTGCTCAGCACCCCCGCCCTGCAACAGATGCAAACGCACCGGCTCGAACTCCCACGCCAGAATGTCGCCGTTGGACGTCGCCAGCGCAACTTTGGGACCGGACGTACCAAGGTCGATTGCCAGGATGGGCATATCCGACAGCATAGCCGAATCTCACCTGTCCTACGACCTCAAGGCGCCTGATGGACTGCCACTGCCGCCCGCAGGCCCGACTCGATCGCCCCCTGAATCCAGGCGTGGTAGAGCGAGGCATGTTCGCCCGCAAAATGGAAACGCCCCTCCGGTTCGATAATCGCATCGTGCAACAGGGTCTGCTGTCCCGGCTCAAAGAGCGCGAAAGCGCCACCGGCAAACTCATCATCATGCCACATATACGATGCACCGACCTCAAACTCGGCGGTAATCTGCGGATGAATGACCGCAACATTTTCCAGCGCCTGCTCAATCCGGTCACGTGGCGAGAGCGATCCCCAGCGCTGTGCATCCTCCGACCAGGTATAACTGGCGAGCAGAACACCGCGCCCGGTCTCTTTGCCCCAATCGGTGTAATACAGATTACGGATGGGCATATCGGTCACCGTACCGCCGCCATCGATCCCTTCATCGGTCTCCCAGAAGCGGCGACGGCACTGAAAGAAAATCTTGGCGGCGGCATCGTAGTGCAACTGGCGGATAGCGCGCTGCTTGGCGCGCGAGAAGGGTTTGAGGGTCTCGATATGACGTAGCGCCGGAAAGGGAACCGTCATGATCGCATAATCGGCGGCGACCTGAAAGCGACCAGCCATCGTCTGATAATGCACAATCGCATGTTCGGGCGTTTGATCGAGCGCGATCATGCGCGCACCGTAGCGAATACGATCGTCGAGCGCCGGAAGGAATGCATGGGCAAACCGATCCATCCCGCCGACGATCTGGCACATGTTCGTGTAGTAATTGCCCGCCTCTTCACGGAACAGTTCCAGGAAGGAGGAGTTCATGAGCGCTTCCTGGTTGTTGAGCAGGCCAAACATTTCGATCAGTCCCTCCGACCATCCCTGCAATTCGAGAAACTCACGCACCGAATACTCGTCGTGGGTTGCATAGATCTGTTCCCATCCCGCCTGACCTTCACGCTCGACCAGATCCACGAGAGGACGAATGGCCTCAGCCCAGATATCTCCGGCGAGTTTGCCTTTCTCAGTCGCAGATGTCTCGAAACCAAGCACATCGGGATTGGAGCGCACCTCTGTTATTCGATGCTTCACCCCACCAATGTGGACATACGTCTGTGAACTCTCCATGATAAAATCGGTCGTCGGCAGGGCGAACCGGTCGATGTACGCCATGGTGAGCGTATGCGCACGCGGGATGCGCATGGCGCCTGCTTCACCGTACAACCCCTCGGTGAATGGCTCGCGCAGGGTGCAGATCCGCCCACCGACGCGATTGCGCGCCTCCAGGATCAGTGGGTCGTGTCCGGCGCGCAGCAATTCGTAACCGGCAACCAGTCCGGCAACCCCTGCACCGACAATGACCACTCGTTTGGGGCGGTGCGACAGACCGGCGACGGCGGCAATGCCCCGATGAATAATCTCCAGATATTCGGATGGCGAGCGTTCTTGCGACACGGCAGTGCTCCTGAAAGCGGAGAGCGGATACGATGCTAAAAGTGTAGCACAAAAGCACGAGTCTGCCTCGAACGACTAACTAGACGAGATCTGATGAAGATTCGAGGACGGTAAGAGCGGATATAATCCTGAATGTTCATCGATCACCAGGTAACTGATATGACTCACCCGAATACCATCCTCTCCGGTGCAACAATCTATCCCATCGTTGCCGCTCCGATTCGGTGCGGTGCAGTGGCGATCGACGACGACCGCATTCTTGCGGCGGGTCCGGTCGACGATGTCGAGAATCTGGCGGGACCGTCCACGCGCATCATTCGCCTGCCGCCCGGGTATGCGGTCATACCGGCGTTCCACGATTCGCACCAGCACCTATTGAGTTTTGTCCGCAGCCGTACTCGCGTGGCGCTGTGGGACACGACGGATGTTTCGATGGTGCTGGAGCGGTTGCGCACGGAAGCGGCGCGACGACCGCCGGGGGAATGGATCGTTGCTGTGGGACACGACCAGGGACGACTGGCAGAACGCCGCCATCCAACGCTCGCCGAGCTTGATGCTGCTGTTCCTGGACATCCGCTCCTGATCTATCGCGCCTGCAACCACATGGCGCTGGCAAATACTGCGGCGCTGGCGCGCGCGGGTGTCACTGCCACTACCCCCGATCCGCCAGGCGGGCGAGTTGTGCGCTCTGACAATGGGCAACCGACCGGTGTGTTGCTCGAAACGGCAATGGCGCTGGTGGCACGCGCGATCGAGGCATCGCCGATCGACTGGCATACCGGCATACGGGAAGCAGCAAAAGAATATCACAAACGCGGCATTGTTGCGATTGGGGAAGCAGCGCTTGGACACGTCGCCGGTCTGCGTGACCTGGAGATTGTCGATCAGACCATTCGTGACGGCACTGCCGGTCTGCGGATGTACGCGCTCGCCTATGGCCCGGTGGCAGAGCGCCTGTTGCAGGCAGCAGAAGCAGGTGAATGGCAGGAGGTGCGGCGCAATGACCCCTGGTTGCGTTTTGGGGCGATCAAGTATTTTGCTGATGGAACGCTCGGCGGCGGCACGGCGTGGCTGAGTGAGGAGTATGGCGACGAGCCGGGCAACCGTGGCTTTCCGCTCGTACCGGCGGAGGAACTTGACGCACGGGTGTTACGGGCGCACCGCGCCGGATTCCAGGTGGCAATCCACGCCATCGGTGATGCAGCAGTGGCAATGGCGCTCGATTCATACGAATACGCATGTGCTGTGCATCCACGGTCCGATCATCGGCACCGGATCGAACACGTCGAGGTGGTGCGTCCTGCGTTACCGGAGCGTTTCGCGCGCCTGGGGGTCATCGCCGCGATTCAATCCTGCTTCACATACTGGGAAGAGGGCGATGTGACACGATTAGGACCCGATCTGGCGCCGTGGGGACACGCCTGGGGCGCTTTGCAGCGCGCCGGGGTCGTTCTCGCGAATGGGTCGGACAATCCGGTGTTGCCGGATTTTGCGCCGCTTCAGGGCATTGCGGCAGCGGTGACGCGCCGGGCGCACAATGGGCGCCTGATTGCTGCGCATCAGGCAATCGGTTTGATGGATGCACTACGTAGTTATACATGGGGCAGCGCGTATGCTGCGTTCGCCGAACGTGAGCAGGGCGCGCTTGCACCAGGGATGTATGCCGACCTCGTCGTGCTCGATCACGATCCGGCGCTCGTTGAGCCGGAAGATCTGCCTGGTCTGGCAGTTGTGATGACCATCGCAGGCGGAAAGATCGTGTACGAACAATAGCGCACGCGGATAAACCTCGATGTCTCGAACACTTCTCAAAACCTCACTCCGTTCCATTCTTCGCCATCCGTGGCAATTCGGTCTTGCCATCCTGGGAGTCGCACTCGGCGTCGCCGTGGTTGTGTCGATCGACCTGGCGAACGACAGCGCGCGGCGCGCGTTCCTCCTCTCAACGGAAACGCTGGTCGGTCGTGCAACGCACCGGATCATCGGCGGCCCGTCAGGCGTACCGGAAGACGTCTATCGCCGGTTACGGGTCGATCTGGGGGTGCGCACAGCGGCGCCGCTGGTCGAAGGGGAAGCGGTTGCACCGGATCGCAGCGGGTTGACGCTGCGCATCCTGGGGATCGACCCGGTGGTCGAAGCGCCGTTTCGCCCCTGGCTCGCCGGTGATCCCGGCGAGGGGGCAGGGCTGGATCGAACGTCATCGGTGCAGGACGAATGTCGCGGATTCGATTGTTACCGACTGTTGATGGTCCGTCCGGGAGCAGCGCTGCTCTCAGCGGAGACGGCGCGCGAATACGGTATCACCAGCGGCGCGCGCCTGCCGCTGATGATAGGTGCAGCAATGGTCGAAGCCGAGATCGTCGGGTTGCTGGAGCCGGCGGATGATGCAAGCAGGCGCGCGCTCGACGGAATCTTGATCGTCGATGTGGCGACGGCGCAGGAGTGGATGGGAAGCATCGGCAGACTGAGCAGTATCGATCTGATCATCCCCGAAGGCGCAGAAGGCGAGGAACTGATCCAGCGCATAAGCGCAGCACTGCCCTCCGGTGTGCGCATTGAACGTCCCGAACAGCGCAGCAACGCGATCCAGCAGATGACCGCCGCCTTCGAATTGAACCTTTCGGCGCTCAGTTTGCTGGCGCTGGTCGTCGGCATGTTCCTGATCTACAACACCATGACCTTCTCCGTCGTCCAGCGGCGCACGATGCTGGGTACACTGCGCTGCATCGGCGTGGCGCGTCGGCAGATTTTTGCGCTGGTGCTGGGTGAGGCGCTGCTGATCGGGCTGATCGGCGCGCTGGCGGGACTGGCGCTCGGTGTGGCGCTTGGACGCGGTCTCGTCGGGCTGGTGACTCAGACAATCAATGATCTTTACTTCGCGGTGACCGTTCGTTCGGTCGAACTGTCGCCCGGTGTGTTGCTGAAGGGTTTCGTGCTTGGCATCGCCGCAACCCTGGCAGCAGCAGCTGTTCCGGCGACGGAGGCGACCCTGACGCCGCCACGCACTGTGTTGCGCCGCTCGTCGTATGAAGAACGAGTGCGGCGAGCAGTGCGTCTGGCGGCGCTGACCGGCATTCTGCTCTTGCTCATCGGTCTCGGGTTGCTCGCCCTGCCGGGACGAAGCCTCACCGTGAGTTTCGGCGGATTGCTGGCGCTTACGATTGGCGCGGCAGCGCTGACACCGCTCATCGCCCAGATCCTCGCCGGTGTCGCACGTCCGGTCGCCGGACGCATCTTCGGTCTGTTGGGGCGCATGGCAGCGCGCGACATTGTGGCGTCGCTCAGCCGCACTTCTGTGGCGATTGCTGCACTGATGATCGCCGTCTCGGTGACGATTGGTGTTGGGCTGATGGTGAGTAGTTTCCGCACCACGGTCGAGCGCTGGCTGGAAAACACCATCCGCGCCGATATTTTCGTGTCTGCGCCGAGTTCACGCGGCAACCGCCTCGATTCGCCCCTGCCCGAAGAGGTCGTTGCCCGCATTGTCGAAGCGCCGGGTATCGAGCGGTACCGTCGCTACCGCAGCGCCACCATCGAGAGCAGTGTCGGTCCGCTGCTGACGATTGCGCTGGATGTCACTCCGGCAGATCACCGGGTCTTCCAGTGGGTCAGCACTGTCGATGAGTCGGCAGTCTGGCAGGCGTTCGCCGGTGGTGCGGCGCTGATCTCAGAGCCGCTGGCATACCGCCACAACCTGCGTCCAGGAGACACGCTAACCTTGCTGACCGATCGCGGCGAGCGCCAGTTCCCGATTGCCGGCGTCTTCTACGATTACGGCAGCGATCAGGGGGTGGCGATGATCGACCTTGCCGTCTACCAGACCCTGTGGGACGATCGGCAGATTTCATCGCTGGGGCTGTACGTCGCCCCGGGAGTGGATGTCGATGAACTGGTGCGCACCCTGCGCGCGCAGATGCCCGCCGGTCTGGCGATCAACATCGTCTCGAATCGCGGACTGCGCGAAACGTCGATGGCGATCTTCGACCGCACCTTTGCGATCACCACCGTCCTGCAGCTGCTGGCGACGATCGTGGCGTTCATCGGCATTCTTTCGGCGCTCATGGCGCTGCAACTCGAACGGGCGCGCGAGATGGGGGTGTTGCGCGCCAACGGGCTGACGCCACGCCAGCTCTGGGGCCTGGTCGTCGGGCAGACCGGGTTGATGGGATTGTTTGCAGGCATCCTGGCAATCCCGGTCGGGGTCATGATGGCAGCGGTGCTGGTTTACGTCATCAACCGTCGCTCATTCGGGTGGACGCTCCTCTTCGAGTTGAACGGCGCTCTGTTTGCACAGGCGGTTGCGCTGGCAGTCGTTGCCGCTCTGCTGGCGGGGTTGTACCCGGCGTGGCGCATGGGGCGCACCTCACCGGCGCTTGCGTTGCGCGAGGAGTGAGTTTCCTTTTGCGAATTTCCACAATTGCATTGAGGACGTGTCGTCGGTTCCGGGTTTATCCCGCGTGACCATTATTGATCAGCAGCAGCGCCGACTGCAGCGTCGCTGCCGTGCGTAGGTTGCCAAGGTCGGCGCCTAGACCGACGAGGGTCTGAGCGACTTCAGGGCGAATGCCGGCCAGGATCGTCTCGGCGCCCATCAGGCGCGCCGCCTGCGCGACCTGCAGCAGCGCCGCCGCTACATGACTGTCGATAACCGCCACACCGGTCACATCCAGGATCAGGACGCGCGCGCGGGACTGCTCAATTGATTGGAGTGCAGAAGAGAGCAGATGCTGCACCCGTTCGCCGTCGATAACGCCAATCAACGGGACGACAAGCGCATCATCGCTGACCGGAATCACCGGTGCAGCCATGGTGAGCACGGTCTGATGCAAAAGTTGCTGCGCTCTGAGACTTTCCTCCAGTTGAGCCATAACCGCGCGTTGCTCTTCGGCGAACTGCCGCAACGCTGCCGTGCGCTCCTCGACCCGCGACTCGAGCGTTGCATTCGCTTCACTCAATTGCTGGCTGACCGTTTCCGCCTGTTTACGCGACGCATCCGCTGCCTCCAGAGCTGCAGAGAGACTGCGCGCCCCAACAAAAGAAATGAACGCGCTCACGACCAGCAGCACCGTCAGATGCGCAGCAGCCAGATCGAAATTAATGGTCGCCCGTGTTTCAGCCGGAATAGTTGCCATGACCGCTGCAAGGCTGGCCAGACAAAGCCCCAGCACGACCCAAATCTGACGTGGGGAAAGGAGGACGCTGGCAAGTAAAACGCTGATAAGAAGGTAAAACGTGTTAAACGGTGAAGTTGGGTTGAGAAACACCCCGCTCAGAGCGCCGATGCCGCTGACAACAATCACCACATAGGCTCCCGCCGTGACGTATCCCTTGCGCCCAAGCGTTCCAGCAATCGCGAACACCAGCACCGCAAGCCCCAGATTAATAAAACGACCAGGAGACGGCTGAAGCAGCGTAAGAGCTGTTCCCATAGTGAGCAGCAAGATGATAACACCCAGACACAGCCTGACCAGAATGCGCCCGCGCCGTTTTTCCTGAGGATGGTGAGCCGTACTATCGATGAGTTGATCGAATAGACTCATGACAGCCCTCCTCGCGTGACTGGATGTTGGCGATATTCTAGCATGGACAGGCAAGAGGTTACAGATATGCAAGCATGCCAGGCGCTTGGGCGAGCAGCTCGCCTGCGTACAAGAATGCGCACCGCTACGACCAACGCAATGGCGGTGCGCGAGCTCGCCCGCGTGCGCGTGGCGCTGATGACTTCCAGGGATTGTTGTGCACACCGTGGACGTACACGGTGCGACAGGGTTCGCGGCAGGTGTTCGCCTTCTCATGGGAGAACAGGCATCATGAACATCAATCCGGTATGCGCGCCAGCAACGAACGTCGCCCCCCTGAGCCGATGTCCAACCACCCGAGTCGCTGGTGGGAAGCGGTTGGCGCAGGACGATGCCCGGCGCACCAGCGACCCTCAGGCACGGTTTCAACCGTCAGCCAGGGTTTGCTTTCGCATATCAGATCGCACGAGCCATGACCACACGTCGGTCATGCGGTCGGGGCGCGCGCAGATAGTACCTGGAGACGCCGCACCTTCGTCATCTGGTATAATAGCGGCGTTTTGTATCAACATCTGCCGGCTATCTGACCGGACTGTCGTCTCTACCCGACATTCGTTGCCGGAGGAGGACGCAGCGTGTGCCGCTGCAGCCGGGTTAGTATATGAGAACGTTGTATGATGAAGAGCAGTCGTGAACGTATCCTTGAACGCATCCGCGCCGGTCTGGCGGAGACGCGACCATTCCTTGAGGCTGAAGCAACGCGGGCGCCGC
>JBEPYG010000057.1:0-16498 GCA_041641515.1 Roseiflexus sp. | reverse complement strand
ACATAGTCGATAGCCGATACGCTTCCACTGGGTCCATCACCACAGCGTTCGCCGTGCGCATCGCGGGTTTGGGGAACAGAGCTGCCGGACGCATGGGCGTCTCGCCCGCACGGCAGCGTGCGCTGCACACAGGAGATCTGAGGGGAACAGGACTGCCGGGTGTGCAAACGCCTCCTCTGCACGGCAGCGTGCGCCGGGGGCATGGAGGTCTTGGGCGACATCTGCAGTCCAGAGTCTACAATCTAAAACCCCATCGTCCCCACCGGTTGCGCCTCACCGCCTGATAGACTGCAGCGCAGCGCATACCCCGGCATACATCGTTTCAAGCGCCATCGTCGGGCGCGGGTGGTGCTCAGTATGCGCCTGCGATGGGAGCGACGGCAGATGAATGAACAAACAGCGAGTCAGCAGTCGGTGAGTCGCGCAGACATGCAGAGCGGTATAGTACACCATATTGCACAGATATGCGCCCGCCGACAGCGAGAGTTCCGCAGGAACGCCAGCGGCGCGGACTGCATGGACGACATCACGCACCGGCGCAGTCGAGAAATATGCCGCAGGCCCGCCATCGACAACCGGCTCATCGACCCGCTGAATCCCGGCGTTATCGGGAACACGAAAATCGCACAGATTGATCGCCACACGTTCGACAGAGAGCGACGTATATCCATCCGCCTGACCGAGCATCAGGCACAGATCGGGTTGATGCGTGAGCAGCAGATCGGTTATCATGCGAGGCGCCTGTACGGCGTCGACCGGTAGAATGGCGGTTGTTTCATTCCGGAGCGTTCCGTTATCTCTGAAGCGCCGCACCACCTCTGCCGACGGATTGACCGAGAAGCCGCCAAACGGCTCGAAACCGGTGATAAGCAACGTTGACATACGGGGTCCTGAACAAAAAACGTTCTTATCCTAGAGTGGATAGTATACCACGTCATTAAGCGAGCTTAATCTGCTGCGGGTGCGAACAACGACAGCAGAAGGAAATGAGGGTCTGCATGAGCATTTCTGACACACAATCTGGCACAACGATCGGTGAAGTCTCCGACAATCTCACATCACCGGCAGAAGATGAAGATCGGCTCAGCGCCTTCTTCGCGGTCTATGGACGACACCTGGCACTGCTCCAGGCAACGGTGGCAACCTGTGGCAGCCTGTTCATGAGCGAGGCGCTCGGCTGGCCCCCGTGTGTTCTCTGCTGGTACCAGCGCATTCTGATGTACCCGCTGGTCTTTCTTATCCTGATCGGCATTCTGCGCCGTGATCGCGAGCTACACCTGTACGTGCTGCCGCTTTCCCTCTCTGGCGCCTGTATATCGCTCTACCACTATCTTCTGGTCAAAACTGACTGGCTGCCGCCGCCGCCGTGCGTCGATGGCATTCCCTGCACCGTCGATTACCTCGACATTCTGGGGTTCATCAATGTGCCATTCATGGCGATGACTGCGTTTCTGGTCATCAGTTTCCTGATGGGCGCGACAGCAGTCAGCAGCGACTCCAGACCAGACGCCGCACCATCGCTGCGTGACCAACAGGCGCTCACTGCCTACGCGATCGTTGTGATGGTCGCCGCCGCATTCGTTGGGTGGGGCATGATCATCTGATCACGGCTATCGGAAACAGGCAATCAAAAAGCGCCGCTGGATTGCCAGCGACGCTTTTCTTATCCACTGGTCGGGGCGAGTGGATTTGAACCACCGACCTCAGCGACCCGAACGCTGCGCTCTACCAGGCTGAGCCACGCCCCGTCATCGCGTGCCGCAGCGGAATGGTGCCGAAGGTGGGAGTCGAACCCACACGGAGTCACCTCCAACGGTTTTTGAGACCGTCGCGTCTGCCATTCCGCCACTTCGGCGCTGCATTCGAAAGTATAGCGCAACCTGCATCGCCTGTCAACCCAACACAGAGCTTGCAAAAGTTGAACGGATGTGCTATACTGTGCCTGGGCACGAGCATATTCGGAAAGTACGAGTGACACCCCACCCCAGCAGCGCCCATGCTGGCAGGGCAGGAGGCAAGAGTATGGCATCCCCCCGCAAGACTGAACCCACCCGTCCCGAGGCAGCCGTTTCGCGCACCTACCGCGCCGCTATCCGCATTGGCGAAGACTACATCACCCTTGAAGAGACTATTGTCCTGCCAATTGACGCAACCGACGAAGAGGTGGCAAAAGCAGTCGATCTCGGCTGGCGCATCTACCAGGCGCAACGCGACGCGATCGAGGCGCAGACGGCCAGCATCCGCGAAGCGCAGCCCATGCCGCAACCGCCGACCGTGCGCGACCCTGATGCGCCTGCGAGCGAACGGCAGCGCAATTACATCGCCGCGCTCCAGGAAGACCTCTCCTGGACCAACGAACAACTGGCGTCATTCGCACACGAGCATCATGTCGATCTGGTCACCATGACCAAAGGGCAGGCGAGCGCATTCATCGACAGCCTGAAAAAACTCGCCGAGGAACGTCAGGCATACACAACTGCCCCGCGCAGCACGGCCGGTGACGATGGTGCGGGTGCAGCGCGCTTCTCCGATAGCGCACCCGCCATGCCGAAACAGATCGATGCACTCAGGCGGCTGGCGCATCAGCACGGTTTCGATCTCGACGCCGAAGTGCACCAGCGCTTCAGCGTCGCTCTGAGCGAACTGACGAGCGGGCAGGCATCGGCGCTGCTGCGCGAATGGCAACGCCCCATCCGTCGCGCTGTCGGTGAGTAACATCATCCGTAACCTTTCTGTGCCATGTGCGGTATATCGGATGTGCGGCGCGAGTCGTCAGACGCCGTACAGGCACTCGTAGCAACGCCTATCTGAGATTTCTCCGGCACCCCGGCAGGCGTCCCTCAATTGACCTGCGCATCACCTGAACAAGCTTCTCGCCAGCTCAGGTAGGCGCGCAACAAAGGAGACGAACATGCGTCAGGTCAGAGGGACAGTCAACACCGTCGAACTCATCGGTTGGATCGGCGAAGCGCCAGAACAGCGCGTCTTTGCATCAGGAGCAAAGGTGTGCAACTTCAACATCGCCACCAAGCATTTCGGCGCACGCAGCGAGAATGGCGAACGGGTCATCGAAACTGACTGGACACCGGTCGAGGCGTGGGAAAAACTCAGCGATCAGTGTATGCGCTACCTGCATAAAGGCAGTCGCGTGCGGGTCGTTGGGAGTCTGCGGACTCAGAGCTGGGAAGACAAAGAGACCGGGCAGCGTCGCTACAAGACATTCGTGCGCGCCAACGAAGTGCTGTTCCTGGATGGACGTCCAGACACGAATGAGCAGGACGCTGTTGACGCTCCAGACGAAACAGAAGACGTGCCATTCTAGCGCTACAACGAGATTTCTCGTGTACGACAAAGGTACGTGTTCAAACGTATCATACCCATCGTGTTTTTGCATCGGCGGGACGGCATCTCGTGGCGCTTGCGAAAGCCATCCCGCCGCCGATGCTTGATCGCGGGGGCTTCCCCCGAACTCTCGATCGTGAACCGTTACCTGCGAAGGTGCAACGAGCTCGAAAAAGTGTGATCCATAAGCACAGCCTTTGTGGTGCGATCATCAAGCGATGTCTCGTTGTCGTACTGGCAACCCATTGCGCCCTCTACCAGCTGCTTGAGATGCTGCAGGTAGAGGGCGCCGGCATATCCGTACCAGCACACACTCCAGACGAACGCCGATATACCAGTTTCACGTGAACGTGAGTCACGCCAGCACCCCTGACCGTTGCTCGATCTCCAGACGACCGCCGGCATACCACGTTCACGTGAATACTGCGCACCCAGCGTCACATCTCTGTAATCAAACACCTCTAAATCTAAAATAGCAGGGAATACGGACGCTATGGCGCGGATCGCTTCCTATGCCTGATCATCGATAGCTTTGAGTTGTGTGCGGATAAACTGGCGCACTTCTTGCGACGATCCCATCGCCAGCGCCTGATTCGCCCAGCGCTGTGCCTCTTCTCGCGATAATCGGCGAACCAGCGCTTTGATCTGCGGAATTGCGCCTGGCGACATACTCAGTTTCTGGACACCCAGACCGATCAGTATCGGCACAGCCTCGTGATCGGCAGCCAGTTCACCGCAGACACTCACCCATCGACCGGCGCGCTGCGCGCTTTGAACGACGTGTTGGATTTGCACCAGGACCGCTGGATGCAACCCGTCCTGTAAATAGGCGACTGCTGCATTTCCCCGTTCTGCCGCAAGCGTATATTGCACCAGATCGTTTGAACCAATACTGAAAAAGTCGACCTCTGGCGCAAAAACGTGCGCCAACAGCGCAGCCGAGGGGGTCTCGACCATCATGCCGACCTCGATAGAGTCGGCGATTGGTATCGACTCGGCCCGCAAGCCGGCAATCGCCGTCGCCAAAAGCGCGCGTGCCTGGCGTAACTCGCCGATGTCAGCAATCATCGGAAACATGACCTTGAGGTTATGCCCGACGGTTGAACGTAGGATGGCACGTAATTGAGTGATGAAGAGGTCTGGACGATTCAGACTCAGCCGGATAGCGCGTTGCCCCAAAAATGGATTTTCTTCTCGCTCCAGCGGAACATAGGCGAGCGGCTTATCACCTCCCACATCAAGGGTGCGCACAACGACTGGACGTTGCCCCATAACCTGTGCAATCGCTGCATATGCTTCGTGCTGTTCGTTTTCGTCGGGCGCAACTGTGCGATCGAGGAAGAGAAATTCGGTTCGGAGCAATCCCACCCCATCGGCGCCATTCTCGACAGCAGCGTATGCATCCGCCAGGCTGCCGATGTTGGCGGCAATCTCGATGTGCACACCATCGTGGGTCACAGCCGGCGCAACGCTCGAACGCCGCGATTGTTCCTGCGCATTCCGCCATTGGATCTGTCGGGCGGCATACTCATCGATAATCCGTTCATCCGGCGCTACCCATACCAGACCCTCGTACCCATCGATAACGAGCGGCGTTCCTGGAGCAACACGCGCCATTGCAGCACCTACCCCGACAACGGCAGGAATGCCGAGTGTACGCGCCAGTATTGCGCCGTGCGACGTCGGACTGCCTCGTTCTGTGCAGATACCCAGCACCTTCGATCGATCGAGAGTTGCGGTGTCGGCAGGTGCAAGATCAGGAGCAATGACAATACCTTCCCGCTCAAGACCGATCGTGCGCGTGTGACCGGTCAATCGACTCAACACCTGAGCGCCGATGTCGCGAACATCAATGGCGCGCGCTCGCATGTAGGCATCCTCGATCGCCTCGAATGCTTCGGCAGATTCATGAACTACGGCACGCCATGCCCATTCTGCATTGACACGTTCGCCTTCGATCATCTGTCGCACACGCGCCAACACCTCGGGATCGCTGAGAAACATCAGATGTGCATCAAAAATTGCAGCTTCGTAGGGATGTTGCCGTGCTATCTGGTCACGTAACAATCGCGTTGACTCACGAACAGAATCCAGCACCGCCAGTAGACGCGACACTTCCGCTGCCGGATCATCGATCACAGAACGCTCGATCTGCGGCTCAACAGGGCGCAGAAGGATCGCCTCTCCAATCGCATACCCGGGAGATGCAGCAATACCGCGCAATGCACCGATCGGCGTCTCTCCTCCAGACTGTGGCAATGTAGTCTGCGACGTTTCCGGTAATTCATCGGCTTCACCAAACTTGTTTGCGGCGAGATGGCGTAATGCCTCCAATGCATCGGCGGCGTCCGGTCCGCGGGCGGAGACGATGATCGCTTCGTTCTGGCGAATACCCAGCGACGCAACTGCGTTGAAACTCTTTGCATTAACCTGACGTGACTGCTGGCTGGCACGCGCGATGCGCATATCGGAGAGGAAACGACCGGCGGTCTGGACAAACAACGCCGCCGGTCGGGCATGTAATCCCAGACGGTTTGTAACAACCAGTTCCATGTGCACTGCATCAAAGCGTTCATCCATCGCCTGGGGCAGTGCTGTTCCACCGGTTGCCTGCTCGTGACCGCTCAAACTTTCGTGTTTCCCCGCCAGCGCATTCAACGCTTCGGCAGTCACGCGCTCGAGCGAGGCGCCCAAGCTTGCCTGAACGACTGCCGCAATCGCGCCTTCAACTATTGGTGCAGCGCATAATCGCACCTTCGAGCGCTTCTCGTCAGGAAGAAAGTCAACCGCCATTTCTGCGCTAAGCACGGCGCTCCCCAGATCCATGAGCACCAGCACGCCATCATCACTGTAGACATCCTCGATAGCCTGACGAATCTTTGCAGCGTCGGTTCCCAGAGGATTCTCCGGATCGGCAGCGCCGGCGGCAACCGCTATTGCCACAGGCGTCTGTTGCATCACCATGCGCGCCATTTCGACAATGCCTGCAGCTAGCAAAGGACTATGTGAAACAAGTACAATGCTTACCATGCTGATTCCTGAAACTTATGCTCGACAATGAGGACATGCAATCACATTGATGACATCATTGAGCGTGTCTGGCGTTATCTGATCCGTGTCGTGCGCGCCAAAACCGATCGCTCCGCAATGACAGGCATACCATCCGGTCAGACGCGGATCATACAACCGCTCACATT
The DNA here is from genome assembly GCA_041641515.1 of Roseiflexus sp. GTDB lineage: Bacteria > Chloroflexota > Chloroflexia > Chloroflexales > Roseiflexaceae > Roseiflexus. The sequence goes on along the minus strand of JBEPYG010000057.1, from coordinate 9,959 downwards.
GAAGATCGATAATCTCCACTCCCATCTTCCAGCGTGCATTGGTGATCAGGCGCCGGCAGTTCGCATCTTTGAGCCGCCGCACGTAGGTTGCAAAATGATCGCGCGTACAATGACGCATGAGCAATACTGCCAGCGTCACGACCGGTGGGAACGTCCAGGTTAATGCATCAGCACAAACGATAACCAGGTTATCGAACGACACACATCGCCTTGTTGCTCGCTGAATCAGAGTTCGATTGCGTTCGATTGCATATATCCGCTGTACCAGCGGCGCCATTCGCAACGCAAGACGCAGATCACCCGCACCGATATCAACAACCACGTCACCAGGGAGCGCCGCATCCAACACAAAACGGTACACGTCTTCATCGTATGGCGCCCATCGATCTTCCCAGTCACTGTCCCTCGATGTCATGCCGAGCTCTCTCATAGAAGTGCACATTTGCACATGTACGATACGCTTTCGCTGCGTTTATCACGATAGTGGACGCCACGCGCACCGCGAGCTGCGGGGAACATGGCTGACGGGTGCGCGCGCGTCTCGCCCGCATCCCCCGACCAACGGTCAGCGCGGCAGTGTGCGCCGTGTGCCTGGAAAAGTCTTGGGCGACTGAAACTCCAAATCCGAAACGATATTCAACCACGTGTGACTGTTCGCTTTAGACCGCCTGGTAACATACGGTCGTCACAGCAAAAAGCATGCCACGGTTCGTACCGGTCAACTTCGATCGAGGCTCTCCCGACCAGAAGCGTCACCATCGACGAACCGGGCATGCCGCACCACAATGAGAACGACCGGCTACTCGACCCAGTCGAACGTCCGCGTCACCGCCTTCTTCCACCCGGCGTAGAGACGCTCACGCTTTTCCGCGTCCATTTGCGGCAGCCATTCATGATCTCTGCCCCAGTTGGCGCGCAGATCGTCAACCTCCTTCCAGAAGCCGACCGCCAGACCCGCAGCATAGGCAGCGCCCAACGCAGTCGTTTCGGAGACAGTTGGTCGAATGACCGGCACACCCAGAATATCCGCTTGGAACTGCATGAGCGTATCGTTGAACACCATGCCGCCATCGACCTTAAGGGCAGTCAGATCAACGCCTGAGTCTTTGTTCATCGCGTCCAGCACTTCACGTGTCTGATACGCGGTCGCCTCGAGAACTGCGCGACAGATATGGTTCTTGTTGATATAGCGGGTGAGACCGACGATAACGCCACGCGCATCACTCCGCCAGTATGGAGCGAAAAGACCGGAGAACGCCGGCACGATATAGATGCCGCCGCTGTCATCGACCGCTTTTGCGTAATCTTCAATATGTGGAGAGAAATCGAAGAAGCGGAGATTATCGCGCAACCACTGCACGAGTGCGCCGGTTACGGCAATCGAACCCTCCAGGCAGTACACAGCCGGCTGATCGCCAATTTTGTACCCGACGGTCGTCAACAATCCATTCTGCGATTGCACGGGCGCAGTACCGGTGTTCAGCAGCATGAAGCATCCGGTGCCGTAGGTATTCTTGGCTTCGCCAACGCTATAGCACGTTTGCCCGAAGAGCGCAGCCTGCTGATCGCCGAGGTCGCCTGCAACCGGAACGCCCTGCAGCGCCCCGACTGCCGTGCCATACACTGCCGACGAAGGGACGATCTTCGGCAGCATGGCGCGTGGGATACCCATCAACTGCAGGATGTCGCTATCCCAGTCGAGCGTCTCCAGATTCATGAGCATGGTGCGGGAAGCGTTCGAGACATCGGTGATATGGATGCCGCCGTTCATCCCGCCGGTCATATTCCAGATCAGCCAGGTATCAATATTGCCGAACAGCACCTCACCCTGCTCAGCGCGCTCACGCACACCCGGAACGTTCTCCAGAATCCACATGATCTTGGGACCGGAGAAATACGTTGCCAGCGGCAGGCCAACCTTCGCGCGAAAACGATCCTGTCCGCCATCCTGTGCCAGTTCATTGCAAATCTGGTCGGTGCGCGTATCCTGCCAGACAATCGCATTGTACACAGGTCTCCCGGTCGCCTTTTCCCACACGACCGTTGTTTCGCGCTGGTTTGTCACCCCCACGGCGACGATATCACTGCGACTGATGCCAGACTTCCGCAGTGCGCCTTCAATAACCTCCTGTGTACGCGCCCAGATTTCCAGCGCATCGTGTTCAACCCAGCCGGGCTTGGGATAGATTTGGGTGTGTTCCTTTTGATCGACAGCAACCGCCTGGCCAGCATGATCGAAGATCATGCAGCGTGTACTGGTGGTTCCCTGATCAACCGCTGCGACATACCTGGTCATGATTTTCACTCCTTTGTAGCACAGCAACGTTGCGTGTGACTACTTCGTCCACGCATCGACCATCGCCTTGAACATCAGGTACGACGACGTGGCGCCTGGATCTTGGTGACCGGCGCTTCGTTCCGCCAGATACGACGCTCTCCCTTTTTTGGCGACCAGCGGAATGGTGTTCTTCATACCCCGTTCAGCGGCAGAAGCAGCCTGACGCAGCGCTTCATGCTCATCGAATCCATCTGCGATCGCCTGTTTGAACGCATGCAACGCCGGCACAAGGGCATCAACCATGGTTTTATCACCAATGTTCGCCTTCCCACGAGCCATCAGACCATTAATCGCCCCTTCGACTGCAGATGCCCAATCGGCGAGCGAGAGTTCCATGGTATTGGCAGTCGCGGCGCCAGCCTGTAAGAAGAAGGTGCCATACAACGGTCCGCTTGCACCACCGACCGTCTGAACCAGCGTCATCCCAACCGACTTCAAGATCGTGCCGATGTCCTTGTCGGCGACGGTCGGTAATTTTCCCATCACCGCTTTGAAGCCGCGATCCATGTTGACGCCATGGTCAGCATCGCCAATACTGGAGTCGAGTTGCGTCAGGTAGTCTTTGTTTTCCGCCAGAAGCTGGCTGTACACCGAGAGCCAGGAAATCACGTCGTCGCGACTGATAGGCATAGATTTAGACCCCCCATCGAAGTGCAGGCGTTTTGACCGGCGCATCCCACAGCCGGATCAGATCATCGTCCATCTTCAGCAGCGTGATCGAGCACCCTGCCATTTCCAGTGATGTGATGTATGGACCGATCAAATTGCGCACCACATGGAGACCTGCCTTTGTTGCGATTTCATACGCTTTACGGTAGACAATATACAGCTCAATCAGCGGCGTACCACCCATGCTGTTGACGAACAACAGCACATTATCACCCGCCTGGAACGGCAGATCGCTCAAGATCGGCTCCATGAGCATTTCGGTGATCTCATCGGCTGATTTCAGTTTCATGCGAGTGCGACCCGGCTCGCCGTGGATGCCGATGCCGATCTCCATCTCGTCCTCTGGGAGATCGAAGGTAGGTTTACCCGCGTGTGGCACGGTGCAACTGGTCAGCGCCATACCCATGCTACGCCCCCATCCATTCACCTTGCGGCACACATCGGCCACCTCCTTGAGCGAGCGACCCTCTTCGGCGGCAGCGCCACATATTTTCTCCGCCAGTACAGTGACGCCGACGCCGCGCCGACCTGCAGTATAGAGCGAGTCCTGCACGGCGACATCATCATTCGTCACCACCGACTCAACCTCGATCCCCTCGGCGCGCGCCAGATCGGCAGCCATCTCGAAATTGAGAATGTCGCCAGTATAGTTCTTGACGATATGCAACACCCCGGCGCCGCTGTGGACCATTTTCGTCGCTTCGAGCATCTGGTCGGGGGTTGGGCTGGTAAAGACTGCTCCCGGACACGCCGCGTCAAGCATTCCCATCCCAACGAAGCCGCCGTGCATCGGTTCGTGACCGGAACCTCCGCCGGACACAATGGCCACTTTCCCCTGGACCGGCGCATCGGCGCGGTAGATGAAATTCGGTTCGTAGTGAACCTTGACCAGATCAGGGTGCGCGTATTCGATACCCTTCAGCGCCTCGACGACGACTGCCTCCGGATGATTGATCAGTTTTTTCATATGCTCACTCTCCTGAAAAATTGTGGCAGGTGCACCGCATACCCTATGCGGGAGAACCGCACCCTGCCGATCCCCAGAGAAATACGTTTTCTCCAAAACGCCTCCGAACATTCGCCGCCTGGGGAGTATATTCTCCCTGTGGGGAAGAGACGTACAGAATCTGTTGCGCAATCAACCAACGATACCAGACCTCTGCACGCCCTATTACCAGATTCTCAGTCGGAATAAACACTCAGAACGCACCCAGTGCAACATACAACCCGGCTGCGATAGCACCGCCGATAATCGGACCGACAACCGGGATCCAGGAGTAACCCCAGTCACTGTCGCCCTTGCCAGGAATAGGGAGAATAGCGTGTGCAATACGCGGACCAAGGTCGCGTGCCGGGTTGATGGCATAACCGGTCGTGCCGCCCAATGACAGACCGATGACCCACACGAGGAACGCAACCGGAATAATCCCGAGCGCGCCAAAGCTGCCATTATCCATCACCGGACCGTCAATTGCGAGGATACCAAACACCAGCACGAACGTACCAATAATCTCGCTGACCAGGTTCCATGCCGTGTTGCGCACTGCCGGACCGGTGCTGAAAACCGCCAGTTTCAGCGCCGGGTCCTGCGTTTCGGACCAGTGCGGGTAGTAGTGCAGGAACACCAGCACAGCTCCGATGAAAGCGCCAAGGAACTGCCCGGCAATATAGATCGGCGCGCTGGCGGGATCGAACTTGCCAGCCACAATCAGTCCAATGGTCACCGCCGGATTCAGGTGCGCTCCGCTCACTGCCGCTACCGAATAGGCGCCGACGAACACTGCCAGAGCCCACGCTGTTGCGATGACGATCCATCCACTGCTGTTTCCCTTCGTCTTGCTCAACACCACGTTGGCAACCACGCCATCGCCTAACAAGACGAGCAACATTGTTCCAATCACTTCGCCGAGGAACGGTGACATAACGTGGTCCTCCGTATTAGTAACGGGCGAATCCAGGATATCTCCACCGATGTCTGAACACCAGCACTCGCACCACAACCACGCCTATAGCGCAGTCTAACACTCAGCCTGCGCTATAGGCGCCATCGTCCCCCTGACCAAAGCGCCTTATCCGGAGTCGGCAACTTTTCAGGAAGAGACACACCCAGCGCTGCCAACACAGACACTGCTTACCAGCAGGTGACAGCCTCAGGAACAGCAACTCGTTCAATCGCCTCCTGGCTGGTAATCTCACCTACTTCGAAGTTAGCCATTCATTGACAGGGCATATCTGCGGAGATGCTGGTGCTTTTACTATACGCACGTCACACCAGCGATGTCAAGCACGATCCGGAAATTCGTTCCATAGTGGAACGACACAATCATGTTATCGTTTCAGAATGGAACGAATTACCCGATCCGGCGGGTCGCGCGTGCACCGGCACCCGGGAATGCCTTGAAATCATCGAGGGAGATATTCAGCGCCTTGAGTTTACGCCACAGGGTTGTACGACCGATCCCTAGCATTTGCGCCATTCTGGTTGCATTCCCCTGACAAGCACGAGCAGCACGAATAATTGCCTCATACTCCGCCTCGTGCAGCGCCGGCACGTGATGATCGAACATTCTATCGGTCTCGGACGAACGTCCACGAATCACGTCGGGCAGGTGCCCGACTTCGATCATTCCTGTATCCGTCAGGCTTGCGGCACGTTCGAGCACATTCTCCAATTCACGAACATTCCCGGGCCAGGAGTAACAGCGCATCACTTGCTGTGCATCGTATGAGATGCTGATCGACCGTCCGGTCTGGCGATGGACACGTTCCAGGACATCACGGATGAGCAACGGGAGATCGGCGGTGCGCTCGCGAAGCGGTGGGATGCGGATCGCGATGCGTCCAAGCGCGTAGTACAGATCGGCGCGAAAATCACCGTGCAGCACCAGGCGCTCCAGGTTGAGCGATGTTGTAGCAATCAGCCGTACATCGACACAGGATACCCGCTGTCCTCCCAGACGCATCACCTCACCGGTTTCGATAACGCGCAGCAGTGCCGCCTGCATTTCGAGCGGGAGCGCTTCGATTTCTTCCAGATGCAATGTCCCACCGTGCGCCAGCTCGAACTTACCCGGGCGGCCTTGAAGACCATTGCCCTGAAAGGCGCCAATCTCGTACCCGAGAAACTCTCCTACGATCAGGTCACGTGGCAAAATCCGGCAATTAACGGTCACAAAAGGACCTCCGGCACGCGCACTCTCATTATGAATGACTCGGGCCAGCACCCCTTTGCCGGTGCCGCTTTCGCCGGTAATCAAGACGGGTGCATGACTGCGCGCAGCTGCCTGTGCCTGTCGGCGCACCTGATTGATCGCGCGCGACTCTCCAATAATACTGGCAAAGGTGAAGTTCGACCGCGCTCCGACCATCCGCTGGACCAGCTGATGCACCAGATCGAGGCGTCGCAGGGTCAAAATGAACCCCTCGATATTTCTCGCCCGATCGATCTGCCATCGAATGGGGATCAGGCTGATCAGGCACCCGATGTGAAACCCCTGAACCTGAACACTGACTTCAGCATCGGTGAGTGACGCCCCCTGACGCATTGCTTCTGCCGCCACCGGCGGCAATTCCACCGACGCACTCAAGGGACGTCCAACCGCCGACTCGCGCTTGATACCGAGGATGTGCGCCGCGCGCGCATTCAGGTGAACGACCAGACCTGCCTGATCGCACACGATCAACCCATCTGATATTGCTTCCACAATCGCGCTCAGCTGGGTTCGTTGCGCATTCAACTCATCGAAAAGTTTCTCGGCGTGCAACTGGTGCTCAATCGACCTGGCTGCGGCATGAACTATTGCCAGTGTTGCAGCCGTGCTGGCGGACGCCAGACACGCCATGCCGAGCACGCCGATTGGTTTCCCTTCCCAGTCATAAATTGGCGCTGCCGAAGTGCTCAGAGTATGAAAACGTCGAAAGAAGTGCTCTGCGCCGACCACCAGGATGGGACAGCGTTCATACAGCGCCAGCCCAAACGCGTTCGTTCCGGCATGCCCTTCGTTCCAGTAGACGCCGGGGCGCAGCCCCAGCGCTTCCGCCTGTTCCTGCATAACGTTATCGCCGAGCATATCAAGGACGCACGCCGACGCATCGAGCAGCACCACAACGTAGCCCGCCCCCTCGACAAACTGATAGATATCCTCCATAAACGGGCGCGCCAGGGCGATCAGCGGCGCCAGCTTGTGACGGCGATCGACGAGTTCTGCACTGGAGACACAGGGAAGGTCTCGGTGGGCGTGGGGGTTGTTGCGCAGCACGCATCGCTGCCATGACATCGCCACGATTGGATCGAGGTCGGAGTCGAGCTTGCCCGTGGCAACAAACTGCTGCCAGATGGCAAAGAGACGGTCGTCACTGACAGGGAGCTGTGTTGGCTGCATGGGTCACATCATCATTGATCTGAACAGTTGAGCCATCGTGTGATGTCACACGCGAGAAACAAGCGAGGCGGGCAGCCTGAGATCAATCAGTGCACTACCCGCCTCTCGAGGGATTACCGCCCGTTTACCAGCGATTGCGCCCACTGCTGCGACGCTGATCCTGGAAACAGTCCGAACAGTAGACCGGCTTGTCACCGCGCGGCACGAACGGCACCTGCGCCTCACGGCCACATGCAGCGCAGGTCGTGGTGTACATCTGGCGCTCGCCGCCATAGCTGCCGCGACCACCGGAATACCCGTCGTTCCTGCCGTACCCGTTGCGCTCGCCATAACTGCGCCCGCCGCTCGACGCTTTGCGTTGCTGCCGGCACGATGGACAGCGCGTCGGCTCGTTGGCGAACCCCTTCTGTGCGTAAAACTCCTGCTCGCCGGAGGTAAACACAAAATCCATGCCACAATCCCGACAGGTGAGTGTCTTGTCTGCGAAGCTCATTCCTTGCGTGCTCCTTGTGTTGAAGATGAGATACTAATCCGCGTCCTTGGGGTTTGGGAGATTATGAGCCTGAGGACACCGCGCCTGTGGGAAGTCGGGAGGTGTAGAAATAGTGCTCAGTAACCAAACCTTGAAAGAGACACGCCTAAGTATAGCATATGTCGATGATTTGCGCCAGATGGTTGTTGTCTGTAAGGGTTCAGATTTGGGGTCAAAGCATTCGCGTAGCGACGTTGCAATGCGACGCCGCTGCGACCGCACCCTCGATCCCAAGAGAAGAGTGAACAGTTACTGTTGTCTTTCCCACTTGACAATCTCGCCAGAGTCGTATACTATTTCGACAACAAGTCAATAAGCGCAACTCTTATCCAGAGAGGCGGAGGGACCGGCCCGATGAAGCCTCGGCAACCACTGGTGTGATGAGAGAAGCAGGCGCCAACACAGATGCCCATCGCGGCGTCACTGGCAATCAACCTGCATTTGCTCATTCTCACTGGAAGGTGCCAATTCCGGCAGAGTGTATCTGGAAGATGAGAGGCGTGCGCTGCGGGAGTTGATGCCCACACGACGGTATCCCCCAAAGCTCACAGAGAAAGCCCTCATCGTACAGATGAGGGCAATTTTGTTGCCCTCACGCTGCACGAGAGATTGCCTGCCATACGGCAGCACACGTCGCCAACCCTGGCAGATGTGTTGCCTAAGCTATGCTGTTGTCTTGAATAGGCTATCGTTGAACGATACAGACATGAAGGAGACCGAACTTCCATGAGCGACGCGATCCGTTTCACCGGCTTCGAAACCCTGGCGCTCCACGCGGGCCAGCAGCCCGACCCTGCAACCGGCGCACGCGCCGTGCCCATCTATCAGACGACCTCGTACCAGTTCAAAGACACCGACCACGCGGCGCGATTGTTTGGGTTGCAGGAATTCGGCAACATCTACACCCGCATTATGAATCCGACCACCGACGTGCTTGAGCAACGCATCGCCGCGCTCGAAGGCGGCGTTGGTGCGCTGGCGCTTGCATCGGGGCAGGCGGCGGAAACATTGGGGATTCTGAATGTGGCGAGTGCCGGCGATAACATTATCTCGTCGAGTGACCTGTACGGCGGCACGTACAACCTCTTCCGCCATACGCTCCCCAAACTCGGCATTACGACGCGCTTTGTCGATGCTCGCGATCACGAAGGGTTCCGCAAAGCTATCGACGACCGGACAAAACTGGTCTTCCTTGAACTGGTCGGTAATCCACGCCTGGATATTGTCGATCTGCAGACAATCGCCAACATTGCACATGAACATGGCGTTGCTGTCATGGTCGACTCGACGACTGCAACACCATACCTGTGCCGTCCCTTCGAATGGGGCGCCGACATTGTCATCCATTCCGGCACCAAATACCTTGGCGGTCACGGCACCAGCATCGCCGGTCTGCTGGTCGATAGCGGGAAGTTCGACTGGGCAAACGGGCGCTACCCGGAGTTCACGACGCCTGATCCGTCCTACCACGGTCTGGTCTACACTCAGGCATTCGGCAACCTGGCGTACATTCTGAAAGTGCGCGTGCAACTGCTGCGCGACATTGGCGCCTGCCTCAGCCCATTCAACTCGTTCCTGCTGCTCCAGGGCATCGAGACGCTTGGTTTGCGCATGGAGCGCCATAGCCAGAATGCGCTGGCTGTCGCACAGTTCCTCAAAGAACACAGCAAGGTCGAGTGGGTGCTCTACCCTGGTTTGCCCGATCATCCGAGCTACGCTCTGGCGCAGAAGTATATGCCGAAGGGACAGAGCGGCATCCTTGGCTTTGGGATCCGAGGCGGGCGTGCAGCGGGCGCGAAGTTCATCAATAGCCTGCGCCTCTTCTCGCATCTGGCGAACATTGGCGATGCCAAGAGCCTCGCCATTCACCCGGCCAGCACAACCCATAGCCAGTTGACGCCCGATGAGCAGCGCCTCACCGGCGTCACCGACGATTTTGTGCGCCTGTCGGTTGGCATCGAAACCATCGATGATATCGTTGCTGACCTGGATCAGGCGCTGGCAAAAGTGTAAGCAGTACGCAGCGATTATCTGCGCA
>JBEPYG010000056.1:0-16500 GCA_041641515.1 Roseiflexus sp. | reverse complement strand
GCCAGAATGGCGTGGTTCGCCGGTCCTCCGCCGCGCCCGATTGCGCCGCCTCGTCCATGGAACAGGCGCATTCGAATTCCGTGACGGCGTCCAAAATCGCGAAGTTTGTGCTGCGCCTGGTAGAGCGCCCAGTTTGCTGCGACATACCCGACATCCTTGTTGCTGTCGGAGTAGCCGATCATCACTTCCTGCAGATGGCCGCGCAGCGCCAGGTGATCGCGGTAGACCGGCAGGCGCAGGCATGCCTCGAGCACCGTGTCGCAACACTCCAGGTCGGCGCCCGTCTCGAAGAGCGGCGCGATATTCAGACGACTGAAACGGAATGGACGGAACAGCTCCGCCTCTTTTGCCAGAAGAAGCGGCGCCAGCAGGTCGCTTGCGCCGCGGGTCATGCTGACAATGTAGGTTTCGATGGCTTCGGGACTGAGCCGTTCGAGGATTGCTGCGATCGCGCGGAATGTGGCAATCACCTCGACCGTGTCGGGTGAGTAGTCGAGGCGGGTTGGGATGAGCGGGCGCGGGTTTTCGATTTCACGCGACAACAGTTCGACCCGTTCGGTTTCATTGAGCGCAGTGTAGTCGGCACAGACCCCTGCAGCTGCCAGCACCTCGGCGAGCGCTGCAGCGTGACGCTCACTGTGCTGGCGGATATCGAGCGTCGCGGTATGGAGGCCAAAGACCTCCGCCTGGCGTACCAGATCGCGCAGCGCGCCATTGGCGACGATCGCGGCATTGTTGGCGGACAGGCTGCGCTCCATCACGTTCAGGTCATCGAGCAGATCATTGCGGCTGAAATAGGCGCCTTCTGGCAGTGGATCGGCTCGTCCCCAATCGAGCGACGCATTGCGGGTGTGGTCGAGGGTGCGGAGCAGTTTTTCGCGGATGTAAGTGCATTTCTGGCGGTAGAGTTCGTAGGGGTTGCGTCGCGCCAGCAAATCGGCGACATCGGGAAAGAGCGCAGCGTCGCGTGCAAGCGAGACGCGCAATTCGTCGCTGACCGGCGCCTGCCGTGCCGACTGACCGAGACGGTGACTGAGTTCTTCGATGGCGGCGATATGCCGCTCGATGGCGGCGATGCGCATCATGCGCACCGCCTGAATGGTGACCGCGTGCGTGACGTGTGGATTGCCGTCGCGATCGCCTCCCATCCATGCGCCATAGCGCAGCAACGGCGGCACACGCCACTCGTGATGCGGATAGGCGATGCGGAGGGCATATTCCAGTTCGCGGTAGAGACGCGGGAGCAGATCGAACAAGCCGCTCTCAAAATAGAACATGCCGTTCTTGACCTCATCGAGCACCGTCGGTTTGACAACCCGCACCTCATCAGTCTGCCACAGCGATACGATTTCTTCGCGAATGCGCATTGTGTTTTCTTCAAGCGCAAATCCATGCATATCGCCGGTTCGCTGATCGAGCAGCGTTGCAAGCCGGCGCACTTTCTCCAGCGCGGTACGACGGCGCGCTTCGGTCGGGTGAGCGGTGAAGACCGGCTGGATGCAGGCGGTATCGAGCCATTCCTGCACAGTCGTTGCAAGAATGCCGCAGGTGTGGAGTTCGGCAACAGCAGCGGCGATCGACTCAGGACGCGGCGCGTCCGGATGTTGTCGCTCACGGTCGCGCAAAACCCAGACGCGCTGCATCTGTTCGGCAAGGTTGACGAGCAGAAAGTAGGCATTGAATGCCTTGATGACCGTCTGGATCTCGGCGACAGTCATGTGAGACGCCAGTATGCGCAGTTCGGCGTCGGTGCGCTCCAGTGCGCCGTTGCGCAGTTCCTTTCCCAGCGCCCGCAAGCGCTCGACCAGCTGGAATGCTGCTTCGCCAGCTTGCTCGCGGATGACATCACCCAAAAGGTTGCCAAGGAAACGGATCGTTGCCGAGAGGCGCTCGCTTTCGCGGCGATGGTTGTGTGCTGGATGTGACATCGTGTGAGGGGAGAGGCGAGAACTAAGAACCGGGAACTAAGCGCCAGGCGTCAGACGCCAGGAACCACGAGCCGAGGGCCACGAACCAAACGATCAAGGAAATCAACAAGTCGAGAACCGGACTGTTGAGCTTAGTATACCTTGTTGGTCAGCATGTTGCAAGATTGGCAAACCTGATCTAGATCGTTCGGTTCGTCTGGCAAGTAACCGTTCGCGATCAGGGGTTTGGCGGAACGTTCGAAACAACGTCATGGATGGGAAAGCGTCGGCCCGTGCTGCCCCCCGGCACGCCGGCGCACCTCGGGCAGGGGGAAGCTCCCGCGATCAGGAATCGGCGACGGGATGGCTCTTGCACACACCAGGAGACGTTGCCCCGCCGACGCAGAAACACCATGTTCACGATACGTGTGAACATGTACCGGCGCGCGCACCTTCGACGAAACGTATATTATGGTATAATATCGAGAACGTTCATCCCGCTGCTACAGCCTGTTCCCGCGGCTGTGCTTCCATCTCTGCGGCAATGATGCTGTTCGCCATTGCGGTTGGATTGAGAGCATGGATGGCGCTCGGCGCGAGCGGCAATGCCGCACACGGGGAGTCATTTCTTGGATTGACATCACAATAGCAGGTATCTGCTCTGTTTGATGACGTGCTTGTTGTAAACATGTCACTGGGCGCGCCATGAACAACGGAATAGCGGTTGATCTGCGCAATGTTGTCAAACGCTTTGCGGACGTATGCGCTGTCGATCATGTCTCGATGCAGATCCGCGATGGCGAGTTCTTCTCGATGCTCGGTCCCTCTGGATGCGGCAAAACGACGACCCTGCGCATGATTGCCGGGTTCGAGTTCCCCACCTCAGGCGAAATCTTCCTCCACGGCAAATCAGTCGGTAATACACCGCCCTTTCGGCGCAATGTCAACACCGTGTTTCAATCGTATGCGCTCTTTCCGCATATGACAGTCGCCGAGAATGTTGCCTTTGGTTTGCGGATGAAGAAGACCCCGCCGGTTGATATTGCACAGCGGGTGACCGAAGCGCTCGAACTGGTGCGCCTGGGTAGCTTCGCGGCGCGCCGTCCGCGGCAACTCTCCGGCGGGCAGCAACAGCGCGTGGCACTGGCGCGGGCGCTCGTCAATCATCCTGAGGTGCTGCTGCTCGATGAGCCGCTTGGCGCGCTCGACCTGAAACTGCGCAAAGAAATGCAGCTCGAACTGAAGAGCCTTCAGGAGCGCGTCGGTATCACGTTCATTTACGTCACGCACGACCAGGAAGAGGCGCTGATGATGAGCGATCGCATCGCGGTCATGAACGCCGGCAAGGTGTTGCAGATCGGCACGCCGACCGAAATCTACGAACGTCCGGTCTGTCGGTTTGTCGCTGACTTCATCGGCGAAACCAACTTCATCGAGGGAAAGGTCGAGTCGGTCGAGTCGGGCGGCATTGCGACCATTCTATCGGACGATGGCCTGACCCTGCGTGGTCAGATGATTCGCTCTGTCGCTCCTGAAACGAGCGTCACCCTCTCTATTCGTCCTGAGAAAGCGTTCCTGTCGGTGCAACCGCCGCCGCCAGGAACACCGAACTGTCATCAGGTGCGTGTGGAGCGCGTGGCGTACATCGGGAGCGATACCCGGATCGATGTGCGCCTGGGAGCACGATTGTTCGATCTGTGGGAACAAAACAGTCGCTCAACGCTCGACCGCGATGCCTACTGGCAACCTGGCGAAACGGGGTATCTCTGGTGGCCTGCAGAGAATGCGATTATTCTGACAGAGTGAATGACGATGCGAGGTGACGATGGCCACTGACACGCTTGCGTCCGACTCTCAACTGCGGGAAGGGCAGATCGCTGCCCTCTTGCGCCGCAGCGAACGGTTGCAACTCGGCCTCCTCCTTTTCCCCGGGCTCTTCTGGTTGATGATGTTCTTCGCCCTGCCACTGGTGGTTGTCGTCCTCTACAGTTTTGCGACCAACGGACCCGGCGGGCGCATCGAGTGGACGTTTACGCTGAATAATTATCGCACCCTGTTCACGGAAAGCTTGTATGTCAATGCCTACTGGCGCTCGATCTGGGCAGGCGTGTGGACAACGCTTATCTGCCTGCTCCTTGGCTACCCGCTTGCGTACTATATCGTCCGTCGTCCGCCGCAATGGCGTACAGTGTTGTTGTTCCTCGTCCTAATCCCGTTCTGGACGAACTTCCTTGTTCGCACCTACGCCTGGATGCTCATTCTATCGAACAATGGCATCATCAACAGCGCCATTCAGGCGCTGGGGTTGCCGCGCGTCGCGCTGTACCCGTCCGAGGGTGCGGTGCTGGTTGGTCTGGTCTATGGCAGCCTGCCTTTCATGGTCTTGCCGATCTATGCGGCGCTGTCGCGTTTCGATTTTACGCTTATGGAGGCAGCGGCGGATCTCGGCGCCAACCAGGTTCGCGCGTTTCTGCGCGTGATGCTGCCGTTGACGATGCCGGGCGTAGCTGCCGGTTCGGTGCTGGTGTTCATTCCGACGGTAGGGCAATTCGTGGTCTCCGATTTGCTTGGCGGCGCGAAGGTCGATTATCTGGGGAATCTGTTACAACGCCTGTTTACTCGTTCGAATCCGCCGAACTGGCCCCTTGGCTCGGCAATGGCGATAGTCTTCATGATCGTGCTTACAGTAGCGATTATCATCTATTTCCGGGTGACTACTGAGGAAGATCGGTGAAGAACGGTGAACGTTCAACGTACGAACACAGGGTGTGACCATGGTCGATATTCAAACGCCGCAGTCGGTGCGTGTCGCCGGAGGTGAACGCCGCAGTTCCGCCGGTTCGCTGGCGCTCGGCGCACACGCACTGCTGACGATGGTGTTCCTTTACGCACCGATCGTCGTACTGGTGTTATTCTCATTCACACGCGACAGTTTCGGCGTGCGATGGACGGGGTTCACGTTCGAGTGGTATGAGCGCCTGCTGAGCAATCAGCGTCTGCTCACGGCGGCGATGAACACCCTCATTGTGGCGCTGTCATCGACGGTGGTCTCGACGATTATTGGCACAATGACTGCGCTGGCGATGGAGCGCTACCGTTTCCGTGGTCGCACCGGGTTCGATGCGCTGCTTTATCTGCCTATCGTCATCCCAGAAATCGTGATGGCGCTCGCGCTGCTGGCGTTCTTCGCCTTCTCGTTTGGCATCCTCGAAACCCTTTTTGGCATTCGCCTGCAATTTGGTCTGGCAACGGTCACCATCGCCCATATCGCGTTCACCATTTCGTTTGTGGTAGTCGTGGTGCGTGCCAGCCTCAAAGGTTTTGATATGCGTCTGGAAGAGGCAGCGAAGGATCTTGGCGCAAATGAGTGGCAAACGTTTCGCTACATCACACTGCCGCTCATCATGCCGGGTGTGATCGGCGGGGCGCTGCTCGCGTTCACCCTCTCCCTCGATGACTTTGTGATCACGTTCTTTACCACGGGCTCGGGGGTGTCACTGTTGCCGGTCGAGGTGTACGGGCAGGTCAAACGCGCCATTACACCGCAAATCAATGCGATTTCGACCCTGATGCTGCTGGTGTCGATTACCCTGGTGTTCTTCTCGCAATTCGTCCAGCGACGGCGAGAGATATGAAGTGCGGAGTGCGCACAAGGTCTTTGGACATAGAGAAGGTTGCACGTCAGGTGTGGGATTGGTTAGAAAGGAAACACAGATGCTCAAGGGACACATCAGGTTCATTGCACTGCTGCTCGCCGCATTGCTGACGCTGGCAGCGTGCGGCGGGCAGCCGGCAGCTAGCCCTGGTAACGAGTACGGCGGTGGCGGCGCAACTGAACCGGCCACGGCGCAGCCGTCCGCCGGCGACGAGTTGCAGGTGGATCGCTCACGGCTATCGAGCGAACTCAGATTCTTCAACTGGACCGATTATATCGATCCATCGATCCTTGAGGACTTCGAGAAGGAGTATGGCGTCAGGGTCATTGTTGACCTGTTCGACGCGAACGAGGACATGCTCGCAAAGGTGCGCGCCGGTCGTTCCGGGTACGATATCGTCACTCCATCGGATTACGCTGTCGAGATCATGTGGCGTGATGGCCTCATTGCGAAACTCGACAAGTCGCTGTTGCCCAACCTGAAGAACATCGACCCCGATCTGCTCGACAAGTATTTCGATCCGGGGAATGTCTATTCTGTGCCGTACATGTACGGCATCACGGGCATCGCCTACAACCGCCAGTTTTTCCCCAATGGGGTCGACAGCTGGGCAGCGCTGTTCGACACGGCGGAGATTGCGCGATACCGCGGTCAGTTCAGCATGCTCGATGACGAACGCGAAACGCCGGGTGCGGCGTTGCGATACCTGGGTTACTCACTGAACGAGACCGATCCGGAGGCGCTGAGGAGAGCGCAGGAACTGCTGATCGCGCAGAAACCGTTTCTGGCAGCATACAACAGCAGCGATGTCAACCGAAAACTGGCGAGCGGCGAATATGTCATCGCTCACGCCTGGAGCGGTTCGGCATTGCAGGCGCGCAACGGTCTGGGCGACGAGTTCTCCGGCAACCCGGATATCGCCTTCGTCATCCCCAAAGAAGGCGGAATGATCTGGATGGACAATATGGTCATCCTGGCGGACTCGCCAAATGCCTACACGGCGCATGTCTTCATGAACTTCCTTATGCGACCCGACATCGCTGCACGCAATGCCGAATACATCGGGTACCTGTCGCCGAACGCTGAAGGGATCAAACTGTTGCCGCAGGAGATTATCGACCTGTACAACGAAGGGTTTGCACCGGACGATGAAGTGATCAAGCGTCTGGAGTGGGCTGTGCGCAATGAACAGACTGCAGCGTTCACCGATCTGTGGACGGCCGTTAAGGGAGAGTGAGGGGCGTGAAGGGTGCACACGTGAAGGCGTGACGTCTCATCGTGCGTAAAGTAAAGAAGAATCGCCGGCGGATTGGACGGGGTCCGGCGCCTCTTGCCCTGCTGGTGCAGAGGACGCCTGAACGGTTCGGCATAACAAAATGCGCCTGACGCTAGTCAGGCGCGTTGATCATGTGGCTGGGGGACAGGGACTCGAACCCCAACTACCTGATCCAGAGTCAGGCGTTCTACCGTTAAACTATCCCCCATCGTGGGAGCAGGGGCGAGATACTCGCCCCTGCTGTTGGTGCCGAAGGGGAGATTTGAACTCCCACGAGGTCACCCTCACTACGCCCTGAACGTAGCGCGTCTGCCAGTTCCGCCACTTCGGCTTACGGGCGCTGCCGTTATCGTCAGCAATCGGCATGATACATCAAGCACACCGATTTGTCAAACAGCGTGGAAGCGGCAACGGTTCAGATTTGAGGGAAAGCGTCGTCTGGAAGTAGCGAGGTTGCACCTGCAGCTATGGATGTGCGGGCAAAATGCCCGCGCACCCAGGAGTGAACACATACGTTCAAACTTGACAATGCCATGCTCAAGTTCATATAATAACGCACGTATCAACGCACGTATCACACCTTAATGCGGAGAGCAGGTCAATGGCGTTCAAGGATTACTACGAGATATTGGGCGTCGACCGGAATGCGACTGACGCGGAGATCAAGAAAGCATACCGCAAACTTGCGCGCCAGTACCATCCAGACATCAACCCTGGCAATAAGGACGCCGAAGCGCGCTTCAAGGAGATCAACGAAGCGTATGAGGTTCTGTCCGATAAGGAAAAGCGCGCAAAGTACGACCGGTTTGGGCGCGACTGGCAGCGCTATCAGAACATGCCCGATTTTGGCGACTTTGGTGTTGGCGGTTTTGGCGCAGGAGATTTTGCTGATATCTTCGAGACCCTCTTCGGCGGTGGGCGCGGCGGGCGCAGCAGTGTCACCTATCGTACCAAAGGCCAGGATATCGAGCAATCGGTGGATATCACGCTCGAAGAAGCGTTCAACGGTACGCAGCGCACCCTGCAGATCCAATCATCGAATGGCGCCATGCGCTCGATTACGGTCAAAATCCCACCGGGTGTCGATAATGGGTCACGGGTGCGGATCTCGGGTGAGGGCGCTCCTGGCATGGGCGGCGGTCCGCGCGGCGATCTGTACCTGGTGATCAATGTCTTGCCGCATTCCCGCTTTGAACGGCGTGGTGATGATCTCTATGTGCGGACTCCCGTCGATCTGTACACCATGCTCCTAGGTGGTGAGGTGAAAGTGCCGGTGATGGGAGGAAAGACGGTGACGCTCAAAGTACCGGCCGGAACACAGAACGGGAAGGTGATGCGTATCAGCGGGCAGGGCATGCCGCGCCTGCGTGATCCGCACACGCGCGGTGATATGTATGTAACGCTCGACGTATCATTGCCAGCTAGTCTCTCGCCGCGTGAGCGCGAACTCGTTGAGCAGTTGCGCGCGCTGGCGCGACAGGAGATGCGTATGCCATGAAACAACGTTACTACACAATCAAGTCGGCAGCTGCGTTGTGCGGGATGCACGAGCAAAGCCTACGTCTGTATGAGCGGCGCGGTCTCATCCGGCCACAGCGCACTCCCGGCAATATTCGCCGCTATACCGAGAGCGATATCGAGCAAATTCGCTTTATCAAACGTCTGATCGACGATCTTGGCGTCAATCTGGCAGGCGTCGAGGTGATCCTGCATCTGCGTCGGCAACTGATCGAGACGCAGCGTGAACTTGAGGAATTGCGCAGCCGCCTCTCGATGGATGTCTCTTAGTCATTTCGAGATGATATAATCCAGAGCACGCCACGACGCGAGCGGAATTCGTCCAATGCTGGATGTTGCCGAGAGGAGCATATGCTGCGCTACAAACTGATCCATCCCCAGATCCTTGCCGCTCTGGGGGGTGCGGGCCACGGATCGCAGGTGTTGATCGCCGACGGAAATTACCCCTTCGCCACAGGCGCACCGCCTGGCGCACAACGCGTTTACCTCAATCTCGCCCCTGGACTGTTGACGGTGACCGATGTACTGGCTGTTCTGGCTGACGCCATCCCAATCGAGTCTGCGCACGTCATGGTTCCCGACACCGGTCCAGAACCTGCTATCTTCACGGAGTTTCGCGCTCTGCTGCCGCATCTCGCACTGCAGCCGCTGGGTCGCTTCGATTTCTATGACGCTGCACGCTCACCGAATACGGCGCTCGTCATCGCGACCGGAGAGCGGCGGGTGTATGCCAATATTCTGCTGACGATCGGCGTTGTCCCGCCTGAGTCATAATCATACGCTACACAATATCTTCCAATCTTTTTCACACTTTCTTCGCAACCTGCTGGTATTCTGGGCGCGCGACAGCAAGAAACGCCGGACAACCGGCAAATGGCAGAGGAGAGTGGACCATGGTTTGGAAGAACTGGTTTCGTGCGCTGGTGGCTCTGGGACTGATGCTGACGCTGCTGGCGCCTACCGGGGCAACGTTGGCGGCTGAGGCAGGCGGAACGGGAACGCTGAAGGCGCAGGGACAAGGAACGGTCAAGCTGATCGGTGACGGAGCGGTGTACATTGGGCGCGGCGCCGGTACTGTGTGGGTCAAGAATGCCGCGCAGATCATGACCGAGGGCAAAGGGCGTCGGACTGTTCTGCGCGATGGAACGGTGCGCCTGACCGGCTATACCGGTGCGATCACCCTGATTGGCGAGGGTATGGAGGTGACAGTGGTCGGTGGTGCGATCGATCTTCGTGCGGAGGGAAGCGGTACAGCTACGCTCTACGGTGTCGGGACGTATGAGACCGATATCACACAGGGTGAGTGGAGTCGTCAAGGTGTACCGGTCGATTACTGAGCGATCGACGAAAGCGCACACGCAAGTCGGAGGGCGAACCGCCCTCCGATTTGTGTGTCTGTTGCTGCTTCTCGTGGGACGCGGTCGTCTCGCCGGTCGGTGACGAGTAATGAGTAACCGGTGACGGAATGTACGCTCAAAAGCGCGGCGCACATGCCGGACGTTCCGGCAACCAGGGCAGAAAGGTGATGTTAGGCCCGACAGCTTCGCCGCGCCCTTCAGGGTTTGCCGCCGGTTCATACGGTCCGCTGGGGAGTTCCCACCAGTTGTTCGTCATGGTAAGCGGCAGATCACTGGTCGCACCCTTGCCGATGTTGAACTGGCGGTAGAACGGGTTGTTAGGCGGCTCGTGAGCTTCGATAGCATTATCACGGATGTTGAGCATCGGGCTAAGGTTGGGCGGCGCATCGCTGCGCAGGCTCAACCCGTTTGCACCGCCGATCAGGGTGTTGCACCGCACATTGCCCATCAGTTGTGCATTGGTGAAGAGCGCCAGGTTTGGGCCCGCTGCACCGACCAGCAGATTCTGCTCAATCTCGATCCGCGCCGGGCGCTCGAAACTCTGGTTCGTGACGCGCAACGGCGCGGTTCCTGCCACCAGTGCGTTGTTCAGAATGCGATTGTTGACGATCACGACATCGCTGCCGGGTCCATCGCCACCGCCGCGTGACAGGGTGATATCAATCGCTGATCCGTAGGGCATACGATTGCCCGAAACCTCGCTGTCCCGAATAATCACAAAACTGTCGTCGATGCGCAGATGCCCGCCATTGTTGATGATCCGCGCGTTCTGCAACGACAGGCGTCCCGATTGCATCGCCAGCAACGTGCCGCCTGCACCGCCGCCGGTGATCGTGACATTGCGCAGATCGATAACACTGCCTGCCCGCCCAATGATGCTTTCCCAGCGCAACCGCGGATCGTCGCCGCCGCCAATCTGTGCGAAGCGCACCGGTCGATCGGGTGTTGCGAGCGCTACGACCGAGCCGTCGATCACGAGCGACACGCCGCGCCCGATCTGCACCTCAACGCCTGGTTCGATAATGAGTGATGCGCCGCTGCTCACCAGCAGGTCATTCTGGAGGATCACCGGACTATTGGCGACTGACCAGCGCACGCTCCCGCGCAGTGTGTGCTGCGATGGGCGCGCAGTCGCTGCGGGGCGCACTGATCCGCCTGAGCCGCCGGCATCAGCCGGGCGGGCATCTGGAGCTTGTGCAGCTGGCGCTGCCTGCGCCTGAAGCGGTGCACCTGCTAATGCCGGTTGCGCCTCCGCCACGGGTGGCGGATCGAGGCGAAACTCAACGGTATCGGGTGTAGGAGTGCTAGCTGCTGTTGGAAGGACAGCCGCCGGGAATGCTGCAGTTGGGCGGATGAGTTCGAGAGTCGGCTGTGCGGTGGGAGTACTCGCCGGTAGCGCGGTTGGGGGTATGTCTGTGGGAATGATCGAAGGCTCGTTCGCCACGGCAACGACCGGTATGGGCGCCGTTTCTCGAATGATGGTTGTTGGGTCGGAGACCTGCGTCGGCACAGATGTTGGAAGCGCCGGGCGCAGCGCCAGGCCAGCGACGAAAGCGACAGCAACGAGCAGCAGCGCAATGAGCGAACCCAGCGCCCAGAGCGCCGTCAGCGCACTACGCGGCACGTGCAGGGTGATCATATCACCCCGACGAGCGCCCAAACGGTCGTTTTGTTCGTCCATCGGCGATCTTTCTCCCTTGCAATCCAGCGGAGTTCCAGCAGTTCTTCTGTCGCAGCAGGGGGCGATTGCAATGCTATCACAGAAGATGCCGCGCTGCAATATCCGCTTAATGTTCCACGTTCCACGTTCCTCGTTCTGCGTTGTGCTTCAGGAGCGGCAGTAGTACCCCGGCGTTTTTACCTGTTTTAGGGATTGACTTTGTGAAAAGCGGTCCTATAATTAGATTGCTTCCTTCTCCTCGACGCGAAGAAGCGTGTTCTCCGCCAGGCTTCGATCTTTAGGGCAAGGTTATGAGCAGCGCGCTTGCAATTGCTTCTGTCACTGCTTTCCTCAAGAGCCTGCTCGAGAATGGGCTGGTAGACGAAGGCGTCAATGCCAGCATTGGCGGTGATGCGATTGTCTCGGCACTGCCTCCCGATCGGATTACCACCGGATCGGACGAGCGTCCGCAGATCAATCTGTTTCTGCATCAGGTGACGCCACATGCCAGTTTGCGATCCGGCGAGCGGAGCGGCCAGCGCGCGATGCTGGGATTGGATCTGCACTATCTTTTGACGGCATACGGCGCACAGGATCTCCAGATCGAAATCTTGCTCGGATACGCAGCGCTGGTTCTGCACCGGATGCCGTTCGTGGGTCGCGATGCTATTCGCGAGGCGCTGGCAACGCTTGCTTCGGATGACCACGGCGGCATTCCGCCGCCTACACTCCAAGCGCTTGCCGGGTTCGATCCCGGCTCGCAGGTCGAGCGGCTCGAAATTCGCCCGCAATACCTGAGTGGTGAGGACCTGTCGAAGATCTGGTCGCCGTTGCAGGCGCGCTACCGTCCGTCTCTGGCGTACAGGGTGTCGATGGTGATGATTGGATAGACATACTGCGCACTTTGTGCAACAATGACAACTATCTCAAGTGAGACCTGGGAACGTATCAACCATCGTGCGCTGAGTCTGGCATTCGCGCGTGTACGCGCAGCGCTCGAACGGTATCTTGGACATACCGATCACGCCTCCTCCATTACCGGTCTGCCCGCAGATGCAGAACTGACGAGTAATGAAGCGCGCTCAGCGCTCGAAACACTGTGCACCGCGTTTCGGCTCTCCCCCTTCGAGCGCGATCTGCTGGCGCTCTGCGCCGGTGTCGAGCTCGACTCCAGCATTGCCGCGCTGTGCGCTGAGGCGCAGGGCGATCCGCAACGGGTGTCGCCGACCTTCAGCCTGGCGCTGGCAGCGCTACCCGGAGCGCACTGGAGCGCGCTCGCGCCTGATGCGCCGCTGCGCTACTGGCGATTGATCGAGCCTGCCACCGGTGGGTTGCTCACTCGTGCTCCGCTACGGATCGATGAGCGTGTGCTGCATTATCTGACCGGCATTGCCTGTATCGACGAACGGCTGCGTGTTCTGGTGACGCCGATCCATGCGGCAGTGTCGTTATTGCCATCGCATCAGGCGCTGGCTGAACGCATTGCTGAAGTCTGGCGCAGGGCGCGCAGCGGGGTTTTGCCGATCATCCAGGTGTGCGGCGATGATCGCGCGACCCGTCAGGCTGTCGCCGCGGCTGCCGGTGCTGCGGTTGGGTTGACGGTCTATGCGCTGCATGCCGCTGTGATGCCTGCAGCGCTTGCAGAGGCGGAAATGCTCGTCCGCCTGTGGGAGCGCGAAGCGACGTTGAACGCCGGAGCGCTGCTTGTCGAGTGCGATGATGTCGATCCCTCCGATACAGGCCGCGCCAGTCTGCTCACCTGGCTTCTCGAACGAACTGGCGGTGCGCTGATCCTGTCGGCGCGCGACCGCTGGCGTCCGATGCAGCGCGTGACGGTCACTATTGATGTGCATCGGGCGAGCAGCTATGAGCAGCGCGATGCATGGCGCGCGGCGCTTGGCGTGGTCGCCGATCGCCTCGATGGACACGTTGACCGCCTCGTTTCACAGTTCAATCTGAGTGCGCATGCAATCTACGCGGCCAGCGCCGAAGCGCTGGGGCAGCTGCAGGATCACACCGGTCGCGATGCGGCGCAAGTGGTGTGGGAAGCGAGTCGCGCACAGGCGCGTCCACGCCTCGACGACCTGGCGCAACGGATCGAGTCATCGGTCACGTGGGAGGACCTCGTGTTGCCCGCGCCGCAGCGGCATCTGTTGCACGACATTGCAGCACATGTGCGGCAGCGAGCGCGGGTATACGAAACCTGGGGGTTTGCTGCGCGCGGTTCGCGTGGTCTGGGGATCAGCGCACTGTTTGCCGGCGCCAGCGGCACCGGTAAAACGATGGCAGCGGAAGTGCTGGCAAACGAATTGCGCCTCGATCTCTACCGTATCGACCTGTCGTCGGTGGTGAGCAAATACATCGGTGAGACAGAGAAGAATCTACGGCGCATCTTCGACGCCGCCGAGTCAGGAGGCGCCATTCTGTTGTTCGACGAAGCCGATGCGCTGTTCGGCAAACGCAGCGAGGTCAAGGACAGCCACGACCGGTATGCCAACATCGAAGTCAGTTACCTGCTGCAGCGCATGGAAGCCTATCGCGGGCTGGCCATCCTGACGACCAACCTGAAGAGTGCGCTGGATACGGCGTTTCTCCGGCGTATCCGGTTTGTGGTGCAGTTCCCGTTCCCTGACGCCGCGCAGCGTGCCGAAATCTGGCGGCGCTCATTCCCGTCAGGTGCGCCGATTGAAGAGCTGGATTTCGAGAAACTGGCACGGCTGAACGTCGCTGGCGGCAACATTCGCAATATTGCGCTCAATGCCGCCTTTCTCGCCGCCGATGCAGGCGAACCGATCCGGATGGTTCACTTGCTCCGCGCCGCGCGCACTGAGTATGCCA
Organism: Roseiflexus sp.; assembly: GCA_041641515.1. GTDB lineage: Bacteria > Chloroflexota > Chloroflexia > Chloroflexales > Roseiflexaceae > Roseiflexus. Next base: position 2,287 of record JBEPYG010000056.1, on the reverse strand, counting down.
AACTCGAAAAACAACTGACCGATGCTGAGATTGCTGGGTGGGTATGAGGAAGGTGAGGATTATAAGGTGGCAAGGTGACGTGTGATGAGTGATCGTGAGCGAGTGATGCTGCCGCGCCGTCGTTCCGGTGAACTATTGACGCCGTCCCTGCCCCGCTCGTCGTCCACGGCGAGCGCACCGGTCGATCAGGGTGTGGCGTTACAGAATGGACACCTTTTTTCGTATATGCGTCTGGCGTCGCCGGTTGCGCTGGTTCAGCGCAAAGAATCGCTATCCGATGAAACGACCGATATCACACCCGTCAGCGCTCCTGCTCCGGTAGACTCGGCGATTAATCCGCTGGTCGGTTTGAAACGCGGCGACGGGTTGAACTATGGCACGTGGGATTTGCGCCCGCGGGTCAAACTGCTGCAGCACAAGTTGAACGAGAAGACCGGCGCAGGTCTCAACGTCGATGGGATGTGGGGTCCCAAGACATCTGCGGCGCTCGAAGCGTTTATGCTTGGCCGAAGCACAGTTCCAGCCGAAATCGTCGATCAGGACACCGCCGATGCCCTGCTCGACCGCCGGAAAGAAACGCCAGGACCGGGTCCGCAGCCGATTTCCCCCGGCCCGCAGACGGTCGAGCCTGCCTACAATCAGACACTCGAAGATGTCTTGGATGCCGTCTGGGCGCAGTACCAGTTGACCTTTGCAGGACAAAGCAGCGGACTGCACAAACTGGAGAAAGACCTGGCGCAGATCGAGAAGCCGAAAAACGCGCTTGTCGAAGTTTTGAAAGATGCCGGGAAGGCGGCCCTCGATGCGCTGCTCGGCTGGGGTGGCGGTGCACTGCGCTCCCCGATCAAAGCTGCGCTTGCCGGGTTGGGTGACACGATCGCGAAAGATGGCGTCGATAAGGTATTCGATAAAGCACAGGAAGCAGCTGGCGGCGAGGTTGTCAGAAAAGTCGATGAACTGGGAAACGAAGACGGACCCACCCTCGAAACCTTCCTGGAGTCGCAACGTGCCGCACTCGAAGAAGCGGCAGCGCAGACCCAGGAAATGTTCCTGATCGAAACACGCGCCAAACTGCGCCAGCCGGCGGCAGGCGAGCCGGTCAGCAGCGGGCCAGAAGACCCGCGGGTGCTGCGGGCAAGGAAATTGCTCGATGCCGTCAAACGCGAGCGTCCCCAGGCATTTCAGAAACAGTACAACGAGTCGCTGGCAAAGTGGGCGATTGCTCAGGCACAGTCGAAACTTGGTTCAATCGACAGCCCCAGCATGTCAGTCGGCGACGAAAAGGTGAAAACCACCGACATGAGCAAGGCGGAACCCGGTATGCCGGGTGTATTGACCATTGAAATCGAAGGAACCAGACCGGAACTGCCGGTGAAGGTCACCGGGGCGAAGATCGCCGGGTTGAGCGAAAAGACCCGTCAGGCGCTGGAACGCCAGCAGAAAAGCATCGGCGAACTCGACATACCGCGCTATGCAGCGGGCAAGGTGGAGATTAACACCGGTCTGGGGTCGATCCTGAACTTTACCAAACCCACTGTGCGCATTGCCCAAAACGAAACCGGTGATCTGTTCGAGCGAGAGAGTACGGAGGGCGGCAAGGAGTGGCTGAAGAAGAAAGCTCGACCATACCAGGAAATCCTGACCGAAGATCTGGTCAAGGAAGGCATGCGCATGGTATGGCAAGAGATCGACCGCAAACGTCTCAGCGATGTGCCTGGAGGATTGAAAGGTCCCTGATCTGTATGTGAAATGAGGTGCGCCTGTGACCGATCGTCTACATCTCTACCGTCAATATCGGGTCACCCATCTAGGCGCACGACACGCCGACCATGCGCCGGTGACGATGCCCGCGCTGCCGGGTGCGTGGCAGGGGCACACATTTGGCGCCTTCACCTTCCACCCCGCACCATCGGGGATGCCGCAGGCGAAACTGACGGTCAACGCCCCCGGTGATGTCTATGAAGAGGAAGCCGATCGCGTTGCAGAACAGGTTGTGCGCGTGAGCGACGAGGAAGTGCAGACGGCGCGTGTTGCGAACGGCATCCAGCGCGTGTGTGCGGAATGTGCGGCTGAGGAAGAGGAAGATCTGATCCAGGCGCAGGAAGCGCCTGGCGCGGTCCCCGAAGTGACCCCTGAGATGCAGGCGGAGATCGACGCGATGCGTGGCAATGGCGCGCCGCTCGGCCAGGAAACGCGTGCGTTTATGGAGCCGCGCTTTGGGCACACGTTCAGTCAGGTCCGCATCCATACCGATGCGCGAGCGGCGTCGCTGACGCGCGCGCTCGAT
>JBEPYG010000055.1:0-16593 GCA_041641515.1 Roseiflexus sp. | reverse complement strand
TGCGGCGCTGGCGTTGGTTGCCGTTGCGCGCGACACCCCCGTAGGGCAGGCCCGAGACCTGCCCCTGTTGCGGCGCCGACGCCCCGCCGCCTGGACGTCTGTCTGGGTTCCTGCCAATACCCTACACGTTATCACGGCGCCACGTCAACCAGCGTGACGACATACTCCCCGGTTCCAGCCATCCGACTGCGCTCATCGGTCAATGCCGCATCGGGGTGACGCGCGTCGTACCACCCAAAACGCCAGGCGTACTGTCCTGGCAGCGCATCGGCTGGTACGATCACATCGAAGGTTTCCTCGACGACATCCCCGGTCTGCCATTCCCACGCCGGTTTCAGCGCGTAGCCGGGCAGGTGAACGAAACGCGCGCCTGCGACGCCGTCCAGTCGACTCACCGGGATGTAGCGCGTTCCAGGCGGCAACGCCTCACGCACCCGCCACACGAAGGTGGCGCGCAGCCGTCGGTTGCCGATGACCTCGACCCGCGCATCGACCAGATCGAATGGTCCGAACTGCTGCCGTGCAGGTGCACCGTTGTCAGGGATGAGTGACAGGCGGTTGATCAGGACTCGTTCAGGATCGGCATCGCGTTCAAAAAGCAACACCCCGTTATCCATGTCTACCAGCGCAAACGACGGGTCGCGCAGCAGGATTGCAATCGCATCCTGGTCATAGTCCACCCCGCCGCCGTAGCCGTCGTCGAGTTGCAGATACCAGTCGAAGAGCGCATCAGGTAACGCATACTGCACCTGCGGCAGCAGATCGGGGAGTCGTTCGGCGCGCGCTTCGAACGGGTAACGCACCAGATAGACCGTTTCGCGGTTGACAAGGTGCGTAGCGATGAATGTCGATGCGGCCACCGGCGCATCGGGAGGCACACGCGTCGCCAGAAATGCCGCCAGACGCGCATCGCGTGGGGTGACGCCATAGATCGACCGGTCGAATCCATACCCTGGACCACCGAGCCAGAACAATGGGTTGAGCGGAGTGTTCACGAGCAACGCGCTGAAGATCACAGTTACGGCTACCGTAAAGCCGAGATCACCACGCCAGGATCGCCCGCGACGTCGCGTTGCATCGGACCGGATGACCGGTATTCCACGCTGCATGCGCGCTGCGCCGTCGATGATACCCATCGCAATGAATGGGACCACCAGCGCATAATGATGATAGCGATAGTCGAACGCACCGCCGGGACCGGTCGAGAGCAGCATTGCGGCCGCGAGCGGCAAGCCTGGCAACAACCAGCGCCATCCGCGCCACGCAACCAGCAGCGCCGGACCGAAGACCACAACCGCATTGAGGAGTCGGTCGGGGAATGTTGCTACAATCTCGTCGAGAGCGCCAAAATAGTACGCCAGATAGCCACTGCTGATCACTGCTACTCCGCCGCTCGAGGGAGGTGTAAAGAGCGCACGCACAACGAAGAACGCCAGAAGACCGTAGATGCCGCCTGCCAGCACTGTCGCTACCCCAGCGCGACGTTGACCTTCCCACAAGAACATCACCACACCAACACCCACGACCAGCGCCGCAACATAAAACTTCATACTGAGCGCCAGCGCCGTCCAGAACGCGAACCATCGCCAGGAGCGCGCGTCGAGTGCATCGAGGGCGAACAACAGCAGTGGCGCAGCGACCGTATCGGCGTGAAAATCGAACAGCACACCGGTCTGGGCTGTCGGGTAGAGCAGATAGATCGTCGCCAGGCAACGTGCCGCGTATGGAGCGGTATCTTCTCGACCCAATTGCATGTCGATACGTCGCCAAGCAATGCGGTACACAGGAAGAGCGCCGAGCGCAAAGAGCGCTGCCTGGATCGCCAGCAACAGACGCGGATCGGGCCAGAGCGCATACAGCGGCGCAAACAGAAAATACCCAATTTCGACGTGCCCTGCTAAGCGTGATGCGCGCATTCCTTCAGGACGCGAGTAGAGCAGCGGCTCGCCGCGTGTACCGCTCCAGATCGCCTGCGCCATATTGCCCAGGTCGTACATCCCGGCGTTGAAGCCCTGGTAACGTGCAATGCTCAACCAGCACAGCATCCCGCCGATCAGCAGAATAGCAGTCCACAGGAAGGGATCGCGGCGTGAAGGGTGGGTGGTGTTCATACGGAAAAAAGAAGAGAAGACACGTTGCTGATTGCGTCAGGCGTTCGTATGCTCTGGATGATCGTCGAGTTCTGCGGCGAATGGGAATATGCCTGATTCAGCGCCGACTGCATCCACCACGAACTTCCTTGCTAGCATGTCGACCGTGATACTTCGACAATTACAAGCACTCCTTTGTCTCCTGGCTGGAGAGAGCAGAAACATCAGCCGAGTATACGCTTTCTATGCCGGTCACGCAAGACAGACCTGCACAACCGACTCAGGCTTACTACGTTCCAGCGTCGCGTGTGTTCCTATTCAACAGGCGCATATGCGTAAGAAAAGCGGGTAATCCAGCAAGGCTGCAGAGCAGTAATAACATGCGACTTATAAGTGCTGCGGCTACCGCCTGATCTGGAGGTAGACCGGAACGCTCAAGCAATACTGCCATGGCGCCTTCGCGCACCCCCACATTGCCTGGCGTCAGCGGCGCTATCCCCAGCAGACCAATGATTGGCCATACTAGGATAGTACTAGCGGATGAGCCAGGTTCAACTGCCAGCGCCAGCAACCATAGACTCAGACCGTTGAGCGCGTGGAACAACACTGAAACCGCCAGGCATGCAAGAATAACGCCGGGGTTATGACGATAGATATTGATAACCGCTTTCAACTGATCGACAGTGCGGAGGATCTTCTTGGAAACAAAAGGAATTCGTTCCAATGGTGTGTGAAGGACTATCACAAGAGCAACGCCTGCTGCTCCGAGAACCACCATCATCCCGAGGGGTAGCCAGATTGGCACATCCAGAATTGCCGGTGCGAAACCGAGCGCCAGTGATGCCAGGAGCAACAATATGACCAGCCCCGTCAGCCGCTCCATTGCTACACTCGACCATATTGCGGCGCCATTGCCATATTCACGAGTTGCCAGGTAGCCACGCCCCAGATCGCCACCAACATCAGATGGTAGAATTGAGCCTGCCAGCGCGCCGAGCAGATACCACTGCACCAGCTGCAAGAACGGCGCCCGAATTCCCTGCGAACGCAAGAGTAACTGCCACTTGAAACAACTTAGACCGACACCGCCAAAATAAATGACGACCGTTCCGATTAGGTAAAATGGACGACTTGCAATCATCGCCTGCCAGACAGCTGGTGCTTCGGCGAATCGTATGCAGAAATACGCTATCAATCCGACGCCAAGCCCCAGGCGTACCCAGTGCCACATTCGCTTCATGATGGTGTCCGCCCGATAATGAGGATCGCGTGTGCGAACGTAAGTCGTAACTTGTAAAGTTTCTCGCCAATCACTCCCGGCACTGCCCGTGCAACTGCCCCGGCGATACGTCCTCCAAGTAACTGACCACTAACATATCCAAATGCGCCATCGAACGGTCCATACAGGCTATGATCATCAACGACAACACATCCGGCGTCATGCATCATCTGATGTAACCGGCGTCGGGTCGTAACGAAACTATGACTATAGTCGCAATTCCAGAAGTCTTCTCGTAGTGCCAGGTAATCAGGTGTAACGAGCGCCACCACGCCCCCCGGCGCCACGATGCGGCACATCTCATTGAGGAATGCAAGTGCATCTGGATAACTCGGGCTATGTTCGATAACGTGCGAAGCAAAAGCAATATCAAATGTACCGGTCGTCACCGGAAGGTGAACGGCATGCGCCTGCGCCCCATGATGCCCACGCGTCGCAAGGTGATGCACCAGACGGTAATTGATATCGAGAGCAACATACCGGATGCCTGCTGTGGTGCACATGTCAGCGAAGACGCCGCGGCCTGGACCGATTTCGAGTAATGACCTGGCCTTAGGGTGAGCCTGGAGCAACCGTTCGAGCACACGACGCATCTGAGCGCGTACAAACGCCATCCCCGCCATAGTCGCGGAACGATCACCGTAATAGTCGTAGAAGGGCATATCACTTTACCCAATCAATGGAGCGACAAGGCGCCAGTAGACTGCGAATGCCTGCTCCAGCACCGCTTTTGTCCAGCGTGCCACCGGATGTCGCACAAGACCTGGGACGTATGAAAATCCATGTGCCGATAGGAGTTCACGATCCGAAATGCAGCGCGTGGATTGAATGCGAGCACGATGGAAACGGAGGATGGGCAGGGTGCGCATCACATCGCGCAGAGCGCAGAGGTAGGCGCTTCCCCATCCTTTGCGCATCGCTGCTGCCAGCAAAATAACTTCGTAGAGAATCAACGCTGGTGCGCAGACGATGAGGGTTTGCCGCGAGTAAATCTTGGCAATCAACATCCAGCGATTACGATACATCAAGTACGCTCGTCGCTCTGGGTATCTGCCATGACCTCGCCAGCTCGTTTCAGGGTTTCCCTGGTGATGATAGACAACCGACGCTGGAGCAACATAACAACGCCATCCACGCAGGCGCATTCGGAGCGAGAGATCGAAATCATTGAGATAGATGAAAAAGCGAGGATCAAACCCGCCAGACTCCAGTGCGCGTTCCCGATGGATGAGAAGTGATGTGCTTGCCTGCGCGCCAACTTCAACTGGCGTATCGTCTGGAGGCGTGAACTGGAGCGGTCTGAAGCCATGCCGGAGTGTCATATGCCCGACATAATGCGCATATCCTCCATCGTGATGAATCCGCCCTTGACCGACTAGCACTGCGCGCGAACCAACCATTCCTACAGCGGGCCAGGTTGCTTCTGCTGTTGACAGGAGCGGTTCAAGCCATCCTCTGGGTACAGTCGTGTCATGGTCAAGGAACAAAACCCACGGTGTATCCGCCTTCTGCAATATCAAGTTCCCTGCTGCACTATGCCCGATATTCTGTGGAAGGGTGATCAATGTGCATTCTGGAAAATGATCGCGCACAATATTCGGGGTTCTATCGGTGGAAGCGTTGTCAACAACTAGAATTGCCGTTTTAGGCGCAGCAACGCGTACCGAATTCAGGCAGTCATGGATATAAGCAGCAGAATTGTAGGTCACCAGGGCAATGGTAACGCGTGGGTCAAAAGGTCTCATGCATACTGATCCATTACTGTTCTGGACGACATCCTATCAGTCGCTGATAAAGATCAAGATACTGCCGGGTCACATCTTCCCAAGCAAAGCGGGCGACCCGCGCCCGCGCCCGCACGCTCAGATCGGCGCGCAGGGCGTCATCGTTCATCAGGTGCAGCAGCGCCGCACGCAGCGCAGGCACATCTCGCGGGGGAACCAAGACTCCGGCATCTCCTACGACTTCGGGCATACCGCTGACGTTGGTAGTGACGACCGCGCATCCGCCGGCGAGCGCTTCGAGCAGCACCACCGGAAAGTTGTCGTTTGTCGAAGGGAAGGCAAAAATGGCGCTGCTAGCATATAACTCCTCGAGCGGCGCGCCCTTGATGAAGCCGCGCCAGTCGACCGGTATGCCGAGATGCTGTGCCTGCGCCTGCAACTGTTCCAGCATCGGTCCATCGCCCGCAATCGTGATTTCCCACCCATCGAGAGGCGCCCCTGCCAGCGCTTCAAGCAGGTATTGTGCGCCTTTGCGAGGAAACAACCGGCTAACGAACAGGATGCGTCGTTTCCGTTCGGTCTGGCGTGGCGGCGGCGGGTCGAAGCCATACGGAATGATTTCGACCGGCAGGTCACAAACGCACTGCATAAGCCTACGCAGATAGTCGGACGGTGAAACGAGCACACTGGCGCTGCGCGCAACCAGGCGCCATGCAGGAGCAATCAGGCGGTGTCCACGCCGGAAGCGATCCGGGTTGTACCCCGGCACGTCCGATCCATGTGCTGTGATCACCAGCGGCAGACCGCTCACGCGGCGCACTGCAGCGGCAAGGATGCCGGTTGGGACGATAAAGTGGGCATGCATCACATCATACCGCCGGTATCGCACAAGCGCCAACGTCGGTGGAAGCGCAGAGAGAACATAACTCAGCATTTCAGGCGTTTCAGCGCGCACCATCGAGCGACGCAGCGCCGGTACACGGATGACCCGCACATTGCCGGATATCTCGCGCCATGGCAGGTGTTGGAATCCCATCGTGACGACATCGACCTCGTGCCCGGCAGCGGCGAGGTGTTCACACAATGCGCGTGTGATCGGGCTTGCGCCGCCGCCGATCGGCGGGTACTCATAGTTGAGGGTCAGGATGCGCACGGTTCCTCTCCCTGGGGTGCGTCAGTCTGACGTATCACTGCTGCCAGCCCAATCGCCAGCGGCAGGTACAGGGCAAAGGAGCGAGCTAGCATGATGTCGGCGCTCACTACCGGCACGATCAGCACACTCCAGCTAATGAGGACAATCGGCGCCGCCGCGCGCAATGGCAGCAGTGCAATTGGCAACAGCAATACGACGTGGTTATAGAAACTGCGTGTCGGCAGCATCAGGAGCGCCACGGTAACAATCCCTGCGAGCAGGAGCGCTGTCTTTTGCCGACGCCACGCGAGCACGGTGCTCACCAGGACTATCACGCTGGCAAATGCTCCCACAACCGATGTCGCGTCGATCCGGTTCTGATCTTCAGCGTCATAGGCGCGAAGTTGCTCGAACCACGCCAGCGGCCATCCAGGCGCCAGCGCCTGTGTTCCTACCCAAAAGACGAGCAACCCGACTATCAATCCCATCCACCAGCGACGGGGAACGTTCGTGTAGATCGCGTACCCTATGATCCCAGCCAGGAGAGCGATACCAACATTTGGCTTAAGGAGTGCCAGCGACGCAACCGCGCCGGATCTCAACCACTGCTCCTTGCGCAACCAGTAGAAACTAAGCACGACCCAGAGGAGCAGCGCCGTTCCCCATTGTCCTTCCTCAAGAGACGCCCATAGCGGAAAGTATGCCAACATCACAGTGGCGATTCGGGGATCAGGTCGATCGTGCAGCGCAAACGGCATCACACAGACGGTTGCCAGGCTCATCAGCGCCCACACGGTCGATGCCCACGGCAGCGATAACGGCGCAAGCGGGAGGCAGAACAGAACTGCTGGGAACGGATAGGCAAAGCCTGACCCTGTGCCTAACAAGCGATCACCGGTTGGACCATAAGGATCGATGCCGACCAACCACAGACGAACTGCCATCCACCAGACCTGGAGATCGGGTTCGGTGTAGGTTGTGGCATATGCGTAATGAAGCGTGGTAATGAGACAAGCGCCAATGATCATCAACGCCCACAGTTGCCAGTTGGTCAGGCTCAAGCGATTTGGCAGCGCCCTACGCATCGTGATTAATCTCTTCGCGCACAACGTAGATCGGTTTGGACTGCGCTTCATAGTAGGTGCGCACGACCAGTTCGCCGATCAAACCGAGGCTGATAAACTGCACTCCCAACACGATCAGGAGCACTGCCAGCAACAGGAGCGGTCGATCAGCGATTGCAGCGCCATACGCCAGTTTGATCCAGGTCAGATAGGCGCCGATCAGCATGCCCAGTCCACCGGAAAGCAAACCGAGTAACCCGAAGATATGCATTGGACGGGTGCCATAACTCAGCAGGAACCGCACCGTCACCAGATCAAGCAAAACACGCAGGGTGCGGCTAATGCCATACTTCGACCGACCGAACCGGCGTGGCGCGTGGTGCACCGGGAGTTCTGTCACGTTCACTCCCTGCCAGCTGGCAATCGCCGGGATGAATCGGTGCAGTTCTCCGTAGAGACGAATGCCGCGCACGACGTCCAGGCGATAGGCTTTCAATGAGCAACCGTAATCGTGCAAATGAACGCCGGTCACCCAGGAGATCAGGGAATTGGCAATCATCGATGGCAGGCGTCGGTTGAGGAATGGATCCTGACGCTGTGCGCGCCAGCCGCTCACTACATCGTACCCTTCCTCGATCTTCGCCAGTAGTGCGCCAATATCTGCCGGGTCATTCTGCAGGTCGGCATCGATGGTCACCACCACCTCGCCACGCGCCCGGTCGAATCCGGCGGAGAAGGCTGCAGTCTGCCCGAAGTTGCGCCGGAAGCGCACCACACGCAATCGTCGGTCTTCGCGCGCCAGATCGCTCAACAGCGCAAAACTACGGTCGCGACTGCCATCGTCAATGGCGATGATCTCATATGACAGGCCAAGTTGTTCCAGTTCGGTCGTCAGGCGTCGGTAGAGATGTGGAATGTTTTCTTCCTCATTGTAGACGGGAACAACCACTGAAAGGCATGGCGCAGATGCGTCAGACCGTTGAAGTGCTACTGCAGAAATGGGGGCACGGGTTGTGACCGTGTCCATCAGTATTGCTCCTCCATTCTCACGTTCACCCCACCCAAGACCCTTGAGGCCATGACGCACGCGAACCACAAGCAGGGCCCCATTCCACCGCGAAGGAGTGATGGCAGCAATCGATGACCGGCGCAGACCTCAAGGTTTGGTCGTATCCCACGTTCCCATGTCCCACGTTCACGGTACAAACGCATTCCGCACATACATTGACGCGATCAGCGTCCACAGCAATGCATTGCATATCAGCGTCAGCCACAGAACGACCGGTGATCGCCCCCAGCGTGCCAACTGAATGAACATCGGGAAAATAATGGTAAACCTCCTGATGATCCCCATGTAGGGCCACAACGGATAGACAATCGACAGGTTCATGGCAGCTAGGGTCAGGCTATAGATGGCATAACTGTGGCGTATACGCACCGCAGCTGCCAGCGTCAGCGCCAGCATGATCAACATGATCATGACATTGATAACGAGATAAAAGTAGGGGCGCTCACGCAACTGTTCGAGTGCATAACCAAAATTGACCCAGGGCCAGCTAAAGGTTTCACCCCACACATTGGCATACGATGGCGTTACCAGCAGCGCACTGATCAAGGTTTCGGGATGACGCCAGGAAAATGCGACATCGCCGAGCGTCGCGCGATACACGATCCATGCCAAAAGCGCCAGTGGCGTCAGCGACAGACCGGCAAGCGGTCTGATGATCACCCTTATGCCTTCTGTGTGCACAACTGCACCGCAGCGTCGCCACAATTCCCACAGAAGCGGCAGCAGCACCACCACCCCCGGTTGTTTGGTGAGCGCCGCCGCGCCGCCTGCTATCCCCGCAAGCCACCAGCGCCCCTGTCGTCCGGCGTACCATGCAGCCACGATAGACAACAGCAATAGCGACTCGGTGTACGGCAGCAAAAACGAAAAGCCAAGCGGACTGCCGATCAGGAACAAGGTGGTGCGCTGTGCCGTGGCATCGTCATCGTCGAGCGTCACCAGGCGATAGAGCATCGCAAGCATCGCCACGCAACAGACCTGTGCGATCAACCATGCGGCCAGCAGATATTCTCCTCCCAGCACTCGACCCAGCACTCCGGTCAGGAATGGATACAGCGGATGGAATGCAGTATCGCCAGAGCGATGACCGTAGCCATATTGCGCGATGCCGATATACCAGATGACATCATAGCGTAAGAGGGGCAGCAGCACAACACGTTCCAGCCATGCCCCCAATGACGCCGACGGGGGCCAGACTGCGACAGATGCTTCTTCTACCCACTTTGGATAGACCGACGAGACCCAGGCGTTCCAGAGAATGAAGAGCATGCTGTAAGCGGCGTACAGCTGCAGCGCCCAACGCCACGCCATCGCGGACGTTCGAGAAGAGGACTGGTCAATACTGACGTCGGTCGTGATCTCCATCGACAGTATCTCCACCGTCTGCGGATGAGATGCTCACATGGAGGCGCAGAGTGGCAATTCAAAAAAACAGACGCTATGCTGCGTGTGAGTGAACGTTCTGACACAGGGACGCACAATCCCCATCCCTGCTCAGTATAGCCGTTCCACAATCTCGTGAGAATCGCAGAATCGCATCAATCTGCGTACAAAACCGTGATCAGAGGTGAGCAGTTCCCACCCGGGGGTACAAAGCACGTCTGGGAGCGCAGGCTGCTTGCCCGCATCCGTGAGCACGCTTGGATGCGATACCCTGTGCGTCTAGCTTACAGCGGGTGTTTGATGATCTCTTTCATTGTCTGTAGTCAGTGGGGCTGAAGCCCGAAGCTAGCAGGAGGAAGCTCGTCGGCGCAATCTGGGGGGAAATCTCGCCACGCGCATAATCGACAGTCTGTGCAAAATCCAGGCGCTGGGAGAACGTCTGCAGAGCGACAACGCTGAAGTCACAGAAATTGCGCGAAGACGCGCCGGAGTGCCTCCAGATCGCCGAGATTGTCTTGGAGGACACGAAACACAATAGTTCGGTCGATCTTCAGATAGTCATGCACGAGAATGTTACGAAAACCAATCATTCTGATCCAGGTTTCCTCCTGAGAAGGATTGATCAGACCCGCTTCGCGCAGCCGACGAGGAATGTCGCTGTACCAGTCGACTGTGCCTAAACCTTCATCTGCAACAACATGGTTTCCCAGATCATTGAGCGATTCGATCGCCAGTTGAAGAAAACGCTCTGCACTCCCGTATCGTTCGGGGTTGCCGATAAACTCGTCGTATGAGTACCGCTGCAACTGGTGCAGAATAGCTAGATACTCATCCAGCTTCTCCAGCCTTTTGTGGATGACGTCGGGTCTGACCATGCAACACTCGCTGTTTATATGCCTGGCGCTGGACATCCAGGTAGGGTCGAAAATCCAGAAACTGGCGCACGATTCTGGAAAAATACGCGCCCCGGTCGAAGTCTTCAGTCTGATAGATGACGCGGTTGTGACGTACAACCTCATGCTTCAACACAATATCATTCGTGTCGAGGACGACCAGATCGATCCTGCAGAATCCAGCACGAGCCAGGTCGGTCAGGATGTCGATGCGGGGCAGTTCACCGGCGCCCGATCGCGGGACAATCGCCAGATCGAGGTCACTTTCGGCATGCAATCTGCCGGTGACTGCTGAACCAAACAGGTAGACTGCCTGGATGTCCGGGTATTTTTTGAAGATGTCAGGCAATTGTTCCAGGTCAGGGAACATTGGTGACCTCGTCGTTGAACGTTGGAACGTTTCCGCAGTTTTACTTTGTCGCTTTGTATGATACCACGTTCATCCCCACGTCCGCAGCCACATCTCCAGGCTGATCCAGCGCCATATCCGGCGCGTATCGCCACCTCGCTCACACCATTGCCCCACTGCGCGACGCACTGCAGGCAGGTCAAGGTATGCGCCGCTGGCAGCGCCGTCGGCAAATAGATCAGGTCGAGCGGCCAGCAGATCACGTTGCCAGGCGACTTCCGGCGTTTCAAAGCCGACCTTGTCGCTGCGCCAGGCAATGGCATCGGGCAGCAATCCTTCCATTGCCTGCCGGTGCACCCATTTCGTCCAGCCACGCTGAATCCGCAGATGACCGGCGTGCTGGAAGACAAATTCGACCAGGCGATGATCGAGGAATGGGACGCGCGCTTCGATACTGAACGCCATTGAGTTTCGATCTTCGTAGCGGAGCAGATGTGGCAGGCTGCTCTCCATTACCGCGTCGCGCAGATGCCGGTCGAGTGAATGCTGTTCATACCACGATGGAAGGTCAACCAGTGCCGCGCGACGGCACTCGGCTGCAAAATCGGATTGCAGTTCGCCAGGAGGCAAGCGCAATACCTGCCGTCCGACAAGCGCCAGCCTAATCGCCGACGCCGGCATAGCGAACACCAGAGCGTTGCGCAGCAGCGGCAATACAGGCTGCCCCGATCGCGCGCTGATCAGCAGCGTTTCTGTGGCAAACGTCGTCCCTCGCGCCTGCCGCAACAGATCGCCCAGATAACGGGCATAGGGACGGTAGCCTGCCAGCAGTTCATCGGCGCCCTGCCCGTCGAGCAGAACCGTCACGCCACGTTCGCGCGCTAGCCCCATGACACACCATTGCGCAAAAATGCTGGTTGACTGAAAGGGCTCATCCTGATGCCACGCCAGTTGCTCAAGGTCGGCATTCAGGCGCTCGACGGTTGGAACCACAAAATGTCCGTCAGCGGTGGTTGCGCGTAGCACCCGCTCGATATGGCGCCGTTCGTTATACCGTCCATCGCTGTGATAGACCGCGCTGAACGTCTTCTGGCGCTCACCGATCTGTGCTGCCGAGAGACCGTCCCGCATCATCAGGCGATTTACCGCGCAGACAATTGACGATGAGTCGATCCCGCCGCTCAGACAGGTGCCAACCGCCACATCCGAGCGCAGTTCGAGTCGCACCGAGTCGATGAAGAGATCGCGGTAGGCTGCGATGATGTCGTCGGTCGGACCTGCATGATGATGAGTATCCGGCAGCTCGACAGCGTAGTAGCGCCGGGGCGTCGCCGGACCGGTTGCCGCGATACGCATGCAATGCCCTGGAGGGAGCGCGCGCACGCCGATAAAGAAGGTTGCGCCGTGCTGCGGACTTGGCAGACGTCCATCGGTGAGGAAATGGTACACCGCCAGTGGTTCCGGCTGGAAAGGAAGAGCGTGGGGACCAACCAGCGCCTTGATTTCCGACGCAAAGGCGAACGTGTGATCGGTTGTCGCGTAGTAGAGTGGCTTGACGCCAAAGCGGTCACGCGCCAGGAACAACGTTCGCTGCTCACGATCCCAGATGGCAAATGCCCACATGCCGTTCAGGCGCTCCAGGCATGCTTCACCCCACTGTCGGTACGCCGCCAGAATGACCTCGGTATCACCGCCGCTGCGGAACCGATGCCCCAGCCCCTGCAACTCAGCGCGCAACTCGACATAGTTATAGATCTCGCCGTTGAACACAATCCAGCAGCGCTCATCGGCATCCGCCATCGGCTGATGTCCGGCAGGCGACAGATCGAGAATCGCAAGGCGACGAAACCCGAACGCCAGGCTAGCGCCGTCGCCGCGCGCCTGATCGAGCGACGGGAGCGCCAGACGCCGGTCAGTCTCGCTGCCGGCATAGAGCGCACACCGCCCCTGCAAGGGATCGACCAGCAGATACCCCTCATCGTCCGGCCCGCGATGACGCAGGCGGTTGGTGGCGGTTTGCAGCGCCATCAGATCGATTGGTCGTCCATCACGATGCCAGATACCGTAAATGCCGCACATGGTTTTTCTGTGAGAACTGAAAACTGTGAGCCGAGAAAAAAGTTCAGACCACGCGTTCTGATGCGTGACCGGCAGCACTGCCGTCTACACCCGCCGCAGCAACCGGTCGCAGAGATCAACGACCTTCGTCATCTCGGTGGAAGCATTGATCCTGGCAGCGGCAACGCGTGATGCGCGCCGCATCGCCGCAATGTCGTTGACGTCCAGCCGGTTGAGCATTGCCGCGACCGCTTGCGGGTCGAACGACGGCGCGACCACGCCGCACTGCCACTCACGCACAAACGATGCCATACCCGGTGACGGACCGACGCAGACCGCGAGACCGGCATGGATGAAATCGAACAGTTTGTTGGGCAGCGCGATGCTGTTGTTGTAATTGGTTGGTTGAAGTAAATAGAACCCCATATCACATACCGCAATCTGTCGCACAACCTGATCCGGCGTCACCGGATCGAGAAACGTGACGCGACCCGGCGCCACCCGGTCGGCATAGGCGCGCAGATGCTGAATATATCCCTCATCGCCAACCAGCATGAACGAGAGGTGGTAGCGCCGGTCGCAGAAACGGATCGTATCGATCATCAACTCCAGCCGGCGTGCCCGGATCGCGCCGCCGTGATGGATTAGGCGAATAGTCTGGGGATCGACCGCATGGTCGTTGACCGCAACGTACTCCGGCGCATTCAACACGACGGTCGGCAGAAAGCCATACTCCTCATCGTAGCGCTGCGCAATCGCTGGGGCGACCGTCAGGGTTGCATCGGCGTGAACGGCATACCGGCGCAGGAAATAATCGATCGCTGGCGCAACGAACAACCGCCATTTCCACTGTTCCTCCCGTTCGAGAGGAGCATACTCGTGCAGGTCGAGGATCAACGGTGTGTTCCAGCGTGCTGCAAGTCGCCATCCTAGCGGGAGCGCCTGCCAGTCATTGGCATAGACGAGATCGGCATGCAGATGTTTGAGACAGGCGAATGCCTGAACGTGCAAGCGCTGCAGGTAGTACCACAGTTCATAGCAGATCGATGGTTTCCAGATCTTGCCCGTTATCAAAAGGACCTTGGTGTGTTGCCTTTCGTACCATCGAGGCGGATCGACCGAGAGCCAGCGCACCCGTGTATCATTCTTCCAGCGCTCCGGCGGCGCCCCATATCCTAACACGATCAGATCGTATTGTGGCGCCAGGTACTGTATCTGGCGCAGCACGCGTGCGTCGCGGGCAATCGGTGAGAAGGAGATAATGCAGATGGTGGGACGAGGCGCCGGTATTCTACTCATTGGCTGACCAGATTTCGTTATAGATCGTCTCGATGTTTCGTAAGAATGACTCTTCGCTAAAACGCTGGCAAACGCTCTCGCGAATGCGAACCGGATCGTATTGAACCCGATTCAACAGAAACTGCTCCATAGCGTCAGCAAGCGCGTGTGCATCGGCAACAGGAACAAGCATACCGCATCCTTCATCGACAACAAACTCAGGTCCACCACAGCGTGTGGCAATCACCGGTTTGCCACACGCCATCGCCTCCCCCAATACAATACCAAATGTCTCATGGATGCTCGGCAGAATGAAGACATCACACCAGCGCATCCAATCGCGAACTTGAGTAGCATCTAGGAGGCCGACAAAACGACATATGTCTGTCAACTTCAGCGCACGTGCCAGATGTTCTAACCTTGAACGTTCTGGTCCATCGCCGCCGATCACAATCTCAAAAGGGGAATCAACCTTTGTGCGCAATAGTGAAGCAGCCTGCAGTAGATAAACAATCCCTTTCTGATTGCTCAAGAGAGCAATTGTTAAGAATCTTTTCTTCCGGCGCTCCTGGTCGAGAGAGCCCTTATCGGGAGTAAAAAAATGTGTTTGGATAACATTGCCCAGTACCCTTACATTGGTGGCTGGCACAAACTCGAGGATACGTTGTCTGAGCGCAGGGCTTACCGCCAGCACCGGTATTCTCTTGAGTGTTTCACGCACCAGCCATCGTTGTAGCGGTGAATAGAGGTGGACAGTGAACGGACTGGTGTGTTCGGTTAGGATTGCAGGAATACCCCATGTCCGTGAAGCGTGTGATGCAATCCAGCCACATGGCAGGACGACGTGGGCGTGGATGAGGTCAGGGCGACCATGATGGTGAATATACCGGTATAGACCGCGCCATGCAGCATAGATGACGATCAGTAAATGCAGGTATGAGAGATACGGGGGTAATAGAACATGCACTCGATGAACAGTAAGACTCCCGTCACGCTCGATACTAGCAAGCGGTCGATCACGAATAAAAGAACGTAATCCCACGGAATGTAGTGCTAGAACTGTAACATCGAATCGTTCTGCTAGTAGGCGTGCCTGATCTCGAATGAACACGCCACTTACCGGCGACATCGCATTCGGATACCAGTTTGCCAGGATAAGGATTCTACGACGCATGCTAGTCTTTCAAAATTTTTCTTATTGTCGAAAAAATGAGATAAATATCATCCATAGTGATGATTAGTGCTTTTACTGCTGTTATCCTTGTTTCATGTATAAATATCGCGACAATAGCCAGTGTTGTCGCAATATACGATATGCTGCTTGCAATCGCTGCTCCAACAATCCCTAACCATGGAATGAGCATCAAATAGAAAATGATAGTAGAAATCAATCCTATCAATGCAACAGTGAAATTCAAATGGGGTTTGCCGATACCAGCAAGATAGGAACCAATCACATTTGCAACGCTAAAGATAGTAACACCCGGTAGTAGCCACATCAGCGCAGGTACGCTCTCTTCGAATGCAGCACCAAATACCAATGGCAGCAGCGTATTACCGCTCAGCGCAATCCCTCCTGCCAATATAATACTCAGCCACAACGAGAGACGCGAGATACGAGCTGTTCGCTGTTGAGCGCTGACCCGATCAGTAGATGCAGCAACATCTGGGAACAGTACCTGGGAAGTAGCGCCAGACACCAACCACAGTAACTGTGCAATTCCAACCGCTAGCGAATACAGACCTACGCCTGTAACACCCGCAAAGTAGCCGACAAAGAAGATATCGAGACGATAATTTAGAAACTGTGCCATGTTCGCCAGGTATGAAGGGAGTGAGTAGGTAATGACTTCGCGCAAGCCGCTCTTGTCCCCGATCGAACCGGTTAACCACGGCCTGAGACTCCAGCAAAACAGAACCACGACCCCTAGAGCACCGCTGACCTGGACCCAAATGAGCAGATCTGCAGTCAGTCGTCCTCCCTGAACAAATACAACACCTATGATAGCGATAATTATTCCCAGGATGATAATCTGACCATACAGATTGATGAGATTGACGCGCGGAATTTCTTGCAAACCGATAAGAATACTACGGTACTGTCCTGAAAGCAGATTTCCCAGTACGAGCAGTGCGATAGCTATGATCCCCCAATGCTCTGCTTCGGGCGGTACAAGAGCCGACGCCAGAGGGGTTTGCAATAAGCCAAACAGTGTAACTGTTGATAGAAATGTCTGAAACAGTGCAACTAATGCCAGTCGTAGTATTAATCCA
>JBEPYG010000054.1:0-16655 GCA_041641515.1 Roseiflexus sp. | reverse complement strand
CTGTCGGTCATGAGACTATCAGGGAGTCACTCAATCATTCATCAGATTGCCGATGAAGTCCCCCAAATCGCCCCCGCTGCTGCTCCGGGACGGAAGATACCCGGCAACCGCCTTTGCAAGATTGGAGGTCGGCATGGTCTGCAGCCAGACGCGCCCCGGTCCGCGCAGCGTCGTCAGGAACAGTCCCTCGCCGCCGAGCAGGATGTTCTTGAACCCCTTCACCATCTCGATGTCGAACTCGACCGTCGGTTCATACATCGCCACGTGCCCGGTATCGACCTTCAGCACCTGCCCTGCGTCCAGCGTATACTCGACAATCTCGCCGTCCAGACAGACGAACGCCACCCCTGGACCGGTCAACTTCTGCATGATGAACCCTTCGCCGCCGAAGAACCCTGCGCCAATGCGCTTGCGGAAGTGAATGTCGAGCCCGACCGTCTTCTCAGCGCAGAGGAACGCCTGCTTCTGGACGATCATCGTCTGCCCCTCGAGGAGCGGCACCGGCACGATTTTGCCGGGGAAGTCGGACGCGAAGGCGACGATCCCTTTGCCGCCGACCGAGGTGAACTCGTTGAGGAACAGACTTTCGCCGACAAGGGCGCGCCTGAACATGCCGCCGAGCCCGCCGCCGCGCGTATTGGTCGCCATCTGGATGTTGCCCGACATCCACGACATTGCCCCCGACTCGGAATAGACCGTTTCGCCTGGGTCGAGTTCGAGGATGACCGCCTGTAAGGTCGTACCAACAACCTGATACTCCATGCCGGTAACACCACGACCTCGTGCGGTCACCCGTGGATCGGGCAGGTCGAGGCGCTGCCCCATCTGATTACCATAGGCGGACATTGCATCCGTCGCCGGCTGTGTCTGCGGCGGAGGCGCAGCCGGCACAGGCGACGGCGCAGCCGGTTGCTGAGCGGCAACGCGCGTGCCGCAGCGGGAACAAAACTTCGCCGTGGGCGAGAGTACAGCGCCACAAGTCGGACATTGCATGGAGAATCGCTCCTTGCATACTTCAGGGTTGAATACAGAAACGTCGGGTCGCCATTCTCAAAAGAACACGCCCTACACTCATGAACGACGCCATCCCGCAATCTCGACGACCGAACTCCTGCTCCGCACACCTCCTAATTCGCCTTACTGAGCGTTGCCAGGAACTCGGCGTTATTGCGCGTCTTTGCCATGCGCGTCAGCACCAGCTCCGTCCCCTCACCCTCGCCAAGCATACTGACCATGCGACGCAATGTCCACACCTGACGCAACACATCGGGCGCCAGCAGCAACTCCTCACGGCGCGTACCACTGCGGGTGATATCGATCGCCGGGAAGACGCGCTTCTCCGCCAGTTTACGGTCGAGGTGCAGTTCCATGTTGCCGGTGCCTTTGAACTCCTCGTAGATCACATCGTCCATTCGGCTGCCGGTATCGACCAGACACGTTGCAATAATTGTCAGCGACCCGCCATTCTCGATATTGCGCGCAGCGCCGAAGAAGCGTTTAGGCGGATAGAGCGCCACCGGATCGATACCGCCGGAGAGCGTGCGACCGCTTGGCGGCATATCCAGGTTGTAGGCGCGCGCCAGGCGCGTGATCGAGTCCATCAGGATCACCACGTCCTGCCCGCCTTCGACAAGGCGCTTGGCGCGTTCCAGCGTCATCTCGGCGACTTTCGTGTGATCCTCGACCGGCTCATCGAACGTCGATGAAATGACATCGCCTTTGACCGAGCGCCGCATATCGGTCACTTCCTCCGGGCGCTCACCGATGAGCAGCACCATCAGGTGAATATCCTGATAGTTCGTCGTGATGCCATTGGCAATCGCCTTGAGCAGCAGCGTCTTGCCCGCCTTGGGGGGCGACACGATCAAACCGCGCTGCCCGCGACCGATCGGCGCCACCAGATCGACCAGACGTGTTGCAAGCAGGTGCGCTTCTGTTTCGAGTTTGATCTGCTCATTGGGGAAGATCGGGGTCAACTGATCGAACGACGGGCGTTTTCGCGCCGTTTCCGGGTCCATCCCGTTGACCATTTCGACCCGCAGGAGTGAGTAGTAGCGCTCACTCTCCTTCGGCGGGCGAATCTGCCCCCAGACGCGATCGCCGGTGCGCAGACCGAACCGCCGGATTTGCGACTGCGAGACATACACATCGTCAGGTCCCGGCAGCATCCGCTCACCGCGCAGGAACCCATACCCGTCGGCGACAATGTCGAGAACACCGTCGGACAGCGTATGGCCCGCTTCTTCAGTTTGCATCTGGAGCAGTTTGAAAATCAGATCCTGCTTCTTGAGGTTACTGACGCCGGTGACACCGATCGCTTTCGCCATTTCACGCAGTTCATTGAGCGTTTTGCTCTCAAGTTCGGCAACATTAATAATCGGCTTATCGCGAACGGGTTCGGTGTACTCGGCGACCGGATCGCCGCCATTGTTGGGTGTGGCATTTTTCATTCTCATTCTTGGCACAGAAAACTCCTTGCTGACGTATAGACACGCCAGCCATCACATGGCGAATAAGGGATTTAACCCTTCCAAACAAACCGACAGGTGTGTCGTTGTGGCATAGAATACGCTATTGAAGCACGGCGCCGTGCAACCGCGCGCGCGACGCCTGAATCAATCAGACGGAGCCAGTTCGGTTGTTATGGGAATGATGCCTGTACCAATCAGCAGTTGGCGTGTTGGTTCCATAAATAAGCTACAATGAATGGCGCTCGACCATACTGAGGATCCACGGCGGTTGTTTCACTGAAGTAGAGGACTACGCCATGCCTTAATGTATAGTAGATACAGACTTACACCACAGTATGGTGGACGCCTGGCGCTTTCCAGAGGAATATCTGGCTTTGGAGTCGCATTCGGATGCGAGATCTGGAGGATTGCTGACGCAATGCTTCACTCGCACACTTATTATAGCACACTTGTCAAGATTTGGCGCAGAATCCGGTGCACCATGATTGACGCAGTGCGCGCTTGTGCCGTACAATGCATACGACATTGCCACATACTGCGCCGGTCAATCGGCATAGAATGGCATTCTTTCTGGTAGAGGCCCGCACTGTTATGAAACGTCTTTCCAGCGCCGCGATCCGTGAGCAGTTCCTTCGATTCTTTGAGGAACGCGGTCACGTTCGTGTACCAAGTTCATCGCTCATTCCCGGAAATGATCCAACGCTGCTGTTTACGAACTCAGGCATGGTGCAATTCAAAGACACCTTCCTGGGGCTTGAGCAACGCCCATATACTCGTGCAACCACCGCTCAGAAATGTCTGCGCGTCTCCGGCAAGCACAACGACCTGGAGGAAGTCGGTCCATCGCCGCGCCATCACACGTTCTTCGAGATGCTCGGCAATTTTTCCTTTGGCGATTATTTCAAATCTGAAGCCATACCCATGGCATGGGAATTGCTGACCCAGACGTTCGAACTACCCGTCGAACGCCTGTGGTTCACGGTCTTCGAGGGGGACGATGAGGTTCCCCCCGATGATGAAGCGGCACAGTTATGGGTCGCCGCCGGCGCCGATCCGGAGCGCGTATTGCGCTTTGGGCGCAAGGATAACTTCTGGGTCATGGCCGATACCGGCCCGTGTGGTCCCTGCTCGGAAATCACGATCTATATCGGCGACGATCTGAAGGCGATGAGCGCACAGGGGGTCAACTCCGACGACCCGAACTATGTCGAGATCTGGAACAATGTGTTCATGCAGTTCGAACGCAGCACCATGCAGCCGCTCCATCGCCCGTCGGTCGATACCGGCATGGGGCTCGAACGCATGGCTATGGTGATGCAGGGGGTGCATTCGACCTATGAAACCGACCTGTTCATCCCGTTGATTGAACGTCAACTGGCGTTGCTCGGCGCCGATGAGACGACGTACCGCGCTCACGTGGCGCCTTATCGCGCCGTCGCCGACCATAGCCGCGCTGTGGCGTTCCTGATCGCCGATGGCGTGCTGCCGGGCAATACGGGGCGTTCATACGTCTTGCGCCGCATCCTGCGCCGCGCTGTCTATCAGGGACGCACTGTCGGCTTCGAGAAGCCGTTCCTGGCCGAGGTTGTCGCCGTGGTGATCGAGCAGATGGGCGCTGTCTATCCGGAAGTGCGCGAACGCGCCGATTTCATCCTCGAGACTGTCGATCTGGAGGAGCGTCAGTTCCTGCGCACGCTCTCCGGCGGCGTCAGTATTCTGAATAGCGTCATTGAACGGGTGCGCGCCGGCGGCGGCACAGTCATTCCCGGCGACGATGCGTTTACGCTTAAGGACACCTATGGCTTTCCGCTCGACCTGACGCAAAAAATCGCCGCTGAACACGGGCTGACGGTCGATGAAGCAGGGTACGAGCGCCGGATGGAAGAACAACGCGCCCGTGGGCGCCGCGCGGCGCAGTTCAAGCGCGCCGCCGATGCGGAGGCGTGGGCGGATATCGACCTGCCGCCGACGCGCTTTACCGGCTACGTCAGCGTCGCCGGCGCCGGTACGGTGCAGGCGCTCATCGTCGCGGGCGATCAGGTCGCCGAAGCGGTCGCCGGTCAACAGGTGCAGATTGCGCTCGACAGTACGCCCTTCTACGCCGAAAGCGGCGGACAGATCGGCGATACTGGCGTGCTGATCGGTCCGCGCGGCCGCGTGCGGATCGACGATGTACAGCGCCCTGTGCCCGGCGTGATTGTTCACTACGGCGTGGTGGAAGAAGGGGTCATCGCGGTTCACGAAACGGTCGATGCGCAGGTGGATAGCGCACGCCGCGCCGCTATTATGCGCAGCCATACGGCAACGCATCTGCTCCACCGCGCGCTGCGCGACGTGCTCGGCGAACACGCAGCGCAGGCAGGGTCGCTGGTTGCGCCGGATCGCCTGCGGTTCGATTTTACGCACACGCGCCCGGTTACGCCCGACCAGCTGCGCACGATCGAGCGGCGCGTCAACGCCTGGATCCGCGCCGATACGCCGGTCGTCTGGCAGGAACTGCAGTATCAGGCGGCGATCGAGGCGGGGGCGATTGCACTGTTTGGCGAGAAGTACGGCGATGTGGTGCGTATGGTGACGATCGGGTGCGTCAATGGCAGCGATGCGCCCTCTCCCGCCGCTCTGGCTGAGCGTCAACAGGCGGGCTTCACCATGTGCTCGCGTGAACTGTGCGGCGGCACGCACGTTGGCCGGAGCGGTGAAATTGGGTTGTTCCGCATCGTCTCGGAAAGCAGCGTCGCTGCCGGGGTGCGCCGTATCGAGGCATTGACCGGTTCGGAAGCTGAGCAGTGGGTCGATGCCCAGATCGCCACGCTGCACGAGATCGCCGCGCGCGTCGGTGCGCCACAACCGCAACTGGTCGAGCGAATCGAGGCGCTGCTCGCCGACCTGAAACAACGTCAGCGCGCCCTCGATGAACTGAACGCACGCCTGGCGCGCAGCAACCTGGAAAGCTTACTTGCCGGCGTCCAATCGGTTGGCGACATCCGCTTCCTGGCAGCGCAGGTCGAAGCGCCCGATACCGCGCACCTGCGCGAAATGGGCGACTGGCTGCGCGATAAACTGGGGTCGGGCGTGGTCGTCCTGGCAGCTGTGATCGATGGTAAAGCGCAGATCCTGGCGATGGCGACACCCGATCTGGCAGGAAAGCGCGTCCACGCCGGCAATCTGGTGAAGGCGCTGGCGCCGCTCGTCGGCGGCAGCGGCGGCGGTCGCCCCGATATGGCACAGGCTGGCGGACGTGACATTGCAAACATTCGAGGAGCATTGGAGCATGTCGCCGCAGCACTTGCGGCGCAGGCAGGGGGTTGACCCCCAGGGAGATCCGGCATGTCGGAGGACACATCACCACACCCCTCCAAACCGCAACCGACAGGGATCACGGCGGTGCTCAGCGCTATTCTGGCATCTAATCCGGCATCGGCGGTCGTACCGGTCGTTCCCGCCGATACGCTCGATGGCATTATTGAACGGGTGCGCGCCGCGCGCGCCAGAAGCGTTCAACTGCTGGTTCCTGAAGGAGTTCCGGCGCTCCAGGGACGGCGAAGTTTTACGGCGCTGCGCCTGATCTTGCAGCGCGATGGCATCACCATCATGGTCATCAGTCCCGATGCGAACGTGCTCGAAGCGGCACGCGCCAGTGGTCTGGAAACGATGGAAGTGGGGAATGCATCACCGCCGCGACCGACCACCGCTGCGCCTGACATACCTCCATCCGCTCGTCCGGTGATCGATGAGCGCGATGCTGCGTTCCTGCGCGCACTCGATCAGGCGCCACCGCAGGAGCCGTATGCCGGGTTATCGGAGGCGGATGCTACATTCGCAGCATCACTCGACGATTTCTCCGAGGCGGTCGCTGCTGTTTCACAGCCTGCACCAGAAAAGAGGACGTCCTTGCACGGCGTTGACTCTTCCCGCCGGGTCAGCGCCGCCGACATTCGTCTCAGCCCGGAAGAAGAACGTCGCGCCGCAACCTACGACACAGAGCGACGGAGTACGCCGCTACCGCGCCGCACTGCCAATCAGCGCCGCAGTGCAGCGCCCACAATGCGCACTGCGGGTCGTACCGCAGCTCCCGTGCGCACCGGCGACCAAACCATGATCATCGGCATCGTCGTTGCCGTTCTGGTTGTCGCTCTGCTGATTGCGTTCGGCTGGTACCAGGCCAATCGGACGTCGATCATCGTGGGACCGCCGGTGGTGCAGAGTCGCAGTCAACCTTTCCGTGACGAAATTATCCCGATCACGACCGCTGACCCCGGCGCCAATCCGTCGTCGATCCAGGCGGCCGTCGTGCAGGCTGACGCCACATTCACCGCTCAGGGACAGGTCACGAGCGAAACGCTCGTCCCGGCAGGTCGAGCGATGGGACAGGTGCGTATCGTCAATACCATCGAGCAACCGTTCCCGATCCCCGAAGGTGCAGAATTGCTCGGGCTCAACCCTGATGGCGCCGAGGTGCGCTTCATGATCGAAGGACCAGCAACGATCCCCGCAGCAGTCACAACCGTGAGTGATCGCGGCCGCAGCACCACATACGGTGAAATCGTCGTCAATGTTGTGGCGCGCTCGCCAGGAAGCGCCTCGAACGTTGGCGCAAATGCACTGACCCAATTGCTCATTCCGGGCACGCAACCGATTGTCAGCGACCGGAGCAATCTGCTCATCCGGCACGAAGCGATTGGCGGCGGCAGTGAACAGATGCAACGGGTCGTCACCGAAGCCGATGTACAGCGCATACTCGGCGAGGCGCTCACCGGGTTGTACAATACCGGTATGGAGCGCCTCGCCCGCCAGATCGATCAGAATGTCCTGGCGATCGACCCGACGACGATCTTCCCCAGTTCCATCGATCTGGCGCAACCAGAGGCGTATGATCCGCCGCTCATCGAACCGCCGATCGGTCAACCGGTAGACCCTGCCAATCCGGTTTTTCGCCTGACGGTCAGCACACGATTCAGCGCCCTGGCGACACCCCGCGATCGGCTGGTCGACAGGCAACTCGAACTGGTCGTGCCACAGCATTTTCTGCAACGCGACGCGCTCTGCAACGCCGGTGAGCGTGTTGGGTTCGATGTCTCCGGGTGGCGCTGGGATGGTTCGAAACTGATGATTAACGGCGCGGTGACCTGCACTGAGTATGGCGTGATCACTGCGGATACACTCAATCAGATCAAGCGGTCGCTCGTCGGCGCTTCACGTGACGACGCGGAAACCATCCTCCAGCAGTTCGCACAACAGGGTTTGATCGGCGACTACAGTCTCCCTGCCATTCAGACGCTGCCAGGGTTCGACTTCCTGATCGATGTGCGACTGGCCAGCGCCTCATAGTACGACAACGAGACATCGCTTGATGATCGCACCACAAAGGCACGAAGTCCACAAAGGTTGCGCTTATCGATCGCACTGTTTCGAACCTGTTGCACCTTCGCAGGTAACGGTTCACGATTGGGGGTGCGGGGAAACCCCCGCGATCAAGCAGCGGTGGCGGGATAGCTTTCGCACGCGCCGCGAGACGTCGCCCCGCCGCCGCACAAGCGCCATGGGTGCGTCTCACCTTTGTCGTGCACGAGAAATCTCGTTGTAGTGATAGTCCGCTCCGACCCTGAAAGGATACTTGTGTGACAACCAATGAACCTGGACGGGTTATGGCGCTCGATGTCGGAGAACGGCGTATTGGCGTGGCATTGAGTGATCCGACGCGCACACTGGCCACGCCGCTGACCACCATCCGCGCCGAACCGCGCGCAACGGCGCTGAAACGGATTGTTACCCTCATTCGCGAACACGAAGTCACTGCCCTGGTCGTCGGGTTGCCGCTGACAATGAGTGGCGACGTCGGACCACAGGCGACACTCGTTCAGCAATTCGTCGACGACCTGCGCCAGGTAATCAAAATTCCCCTCTATTTCGTCGATGAACGGCTGACAACCGTGGCTGCCGAGCGCATGATGATCGATCTGAAACTCAAGCCCGAACAGCGCAAGGCGCGCATCGATGAAGTGGCGGCATCGATCATCCTTCAGGATTTTCTCGATACACAGCGACAGACGCCGAATTGAGGCGTAGCGCACTCCTGCGACGATCACGCAGTTCGGCAATTTGGGGAAGCGCTTCTTTCGCCACAACCGGAAGCGCCGTGACTGCCGCTACGTCGAGGGACTCAACGACTCAATCCAGGTCAAAATCGTGGACAGCACATCCTCGAGTGGCGCAAATGTATCAACCACCAGATGCGGCTCCTGGATAGCATAGTTCGAGGTGTCCTCCCGCCGACGCAGGTGCGCCTGCAAATGTTCCCATGTTGTCACATGATGTGACGGCAGGCGCAATGCGGCGCGTTGTTCGATCCGGCGTCGCCATTCTTCCTCTGATGAGCAGACACATTCGACGACCAGCAGACGAGCGCCGGTGTCGTGCGCAACGACGCATGCGGTGGTGTACCCGCCAACCTCGCTCAGTGGACTGTCGCAGATGACGCTCAGACCCTGGAGCAGCTGCCGCCGTGCAACGTTGAACATGGCGATGTACGCCAGCCCGCCCGAGTCCTCTACGTGACCATCCAGCACATCCTTGATATCGTCCTTGTCGATCAGAGGAATGCCAAGACGCCGGCTGAGACCACGTGCGACCGCGCTTTTGCCGGAACCGGGATGACCCTTCATGGCGATGAGTATTGGACGTTGCTTGTGGGGCATATGCGATCTTGATCCTGCGTTCGACGTTCCCCCAAGACCCGTAGGGTTGCGCCACGTTCTCCGGCAGGGTCCGGGATGGCGACGCCGGTGACGTGTCCTGGCAGAGACGCATCTCCGGTGAAGACCTCAAGGGTCGGGGAGGTCGCCTTCCGTTGAACGTTCAACGTTGAACGTTCTCATTCCCCCATCGAGCGCTGCGGCCAACGCCTGCGCACGCTGATCGGGCAGATTGCGCGCCAGCGTCAACGCTACCCGTCCCAATTCACGGTAGAGTGGCGTGAGCGACGGCGCCTGCGCCGAAAGCGCCTCGATATGGCGCGCCACCGTTCCATCATCGCCGCGTGCAATCGGTCCGGTCAACACTGCTTCCGGCGGGGCGTGCTCCAGACTTTCGACGGCGCCGCGCAACAAGGGAAATAGCGCTTTTGCACACACATCTTTGGGTAAGTCGGCACACTCGAGCAGGGAGATCCCACAGGCATACAGAGCGACCGTGTAGTTGGACACCATCACTGCTGCGGCATGATAGAGGGCGCGATGACGTGTATCGAGATCGAATGGAACAGCGCCGATCGCGTGAGCCAGGGCGCGCAGAAGCGCTGCGAGGGCAGGGTCGGCGTCGATAGCTACGTATGATCCTCTTAGCCGCCCTGCTGTATCTGGACCGGTAAGGGTTTGCAGCGGATGAAATCCTCCCGTCAATGCACCTGCTGCAGCGGCGTCCGCCAGCACTTCACGCCCTGATGCACCGCTGCAATGCACCACGTACTGTCCGGCGCGCCATCCGCCTGCATCGGCAATCGCGCGACACACAGGGGTGATTGCCATATCTGGCGTCGTCAGAAACACGAGGTCAGCCGCACGCGCCACATCGATCGGCGCATCGGTTGCGGTCGCGCCGATTCGTTGCGCCAGCGGGCGCACGTTTTCTATCGATCGACCGGAGAGTGCAACAACCCGGTATCCGGCAGCAACCAGAGCCGCCGCCAGCGCCCCTCCCGCACGACCGGCGCCGATCACGCCAATGGTTACACGTTCTATTGTAGATTGTCGCACGTTCTACGTTCCACCCCAAGACCCGCGAGGTCGCGCCACGCGCCCCGGTGTGATCCGAGATCGCGACGCCGATGTCGTGTCCTGGCAACGACGCATCTCCGGTGAAGACCTCAAGCGTCGGGGATGTTTTCGTTCCCACGTTCAACGTTCCCCGGCACACCCCCCAGCGACCATGCCTGTGTGACGCTCCGTTCGATAGCGCGCGCCAGAACATCGGCGGCAATCGCGCCGAGCGGGAGCGCCCCCGGCGACGCGCGGCGTCCGGTTGCGAGCACAAAGACGGCATCACCATCGAACGGCGTATGCACCGGTCGGATCGTTCGCGCCAGCGCATCCTGCGCCATCTGCGCCACCTTTGTTGCTTCCGCTTTCGTCAGGCGCGCATCGGTCGCCACGACCGCCAGAGTAGTGTTTTGCCCTTCCGACGATGCAGCCCACGGTGATGACGGACCCGCACCGCGCAGCAGCGCCATGGTATCAGCAAGTGCACCGTTGTCGGCGCGCACCCCTGCCAGCAGACGACCGCTGCGCTCATCGTACACGTCGCCAAAGGCGTTGCAGACCACCAGCGCACCGACGGTCGTTCCATCCGCCAGGCGTTCGCTCCATGTACCAATGCCGGATTTTGTGGCATACTGCATACCACGTATTTTCCCCACCGTCGCGCCGATACCCGCGCCAACACACCCTTCACGCACATTCGCACCGGCCGCCTCACATGCTGCATACCCCATTGCGGCATCGGCAAAACGATCCGCGCGCCCAATCGCAAGATCGAAGATCACGGCGGCCGGCACGATCGGCACAGGGCGAACCCCGGTCGGGAAACCGATACCCCGTTCGGCGAGCCACTGCACCACACCGGTAGCTGCCGCCAGTCCAAACGCACTCCCGCCACACAACGCCACGGCATGAACCACGTCAACCGTTGCAACCGGTGAGAGCAGATCGGTCTCGCGCGTCCCTGGCGCGCCGCCACGCACATCAACCGCGCCAACTGCCCCTTCGGGCGTCAGAACGACCGTACAGCCGGTCAGAGCTGTATCGTCCTGCGCATGCCCTGCCAGAACGCCTGGAACATCAGTAATCGAAGGACTCATAGCTATTGACTGTTGAGTATGGTTTCGAGAATGCGTTCCCACACCTCGAAGGGCTGTGCGCCCACCAACAACTGACCGTTGATGAGGAATGATGGCGTGCTGCGCACACCCGCCTGCTGCCCTTCCAGGATATCAGACTGGATGCGCGAACTGTAGCGATTGCTCTCGACGCACTGCTGCACCTGAGCGGCATCGATGTTCAACTCGTCGGCATATCGCAGAAACGTGCGAAAATCGTCAGCATTTCCCGACCCCCACTCTCGCCGTTCCATACCGGCAAAAATCCGGTTGTGCATCTGCCAGAACACGCCCTGCTCACCGGCGCAGTTAGCGACATGTGCTGCCAGCAACGCGCCCGGATGGATGCTCATAAGCGGAAAATCGCGGTAGACGAAACGCACTTTGCCAGCGCTGACATACCGCTCCTCGATGAGTGGTCGGACCTCACGTGAGAACGAAGCGCAAAAAGGGCACTGAAAATCGCTGAACTCCACCACGACAATCGGCGCATCCGGATCGCCCTGTGTGCGTGGATCGCTATCGGCAGTCGGGGCGCTATCGGTCGGGGCGCTATCAGGAACATCGGTTGGCGCCGGAGCCGGCGTCACACCGGATGGGCGCGGACGTTCGCTGTCGGTTGGGCGCGTTGCAGTGGGAAGAACAACAATCGCCTGACGGGTCGCAGTCGCAGGCGGATCAATCGCCTGAGGCGCCTCAGGACCGCACGCAGCCAGAAGCGTCAGCGCCATCAGCGCCAGTGTGGCGTACAGCGCGCCTGTGAGCCGGCGACGATCATTTCGCGGCGTGTTATCGTTCATACACCTGCATATGCTCAGTTTCGAGGCGTTGACGGTAACCAGGGCGTTGCAGAGCGCCGGCGCCGTCATCGCCGCAGTAGGGGCAGACACTCCAGGCAAGGTCAATCACCCGACTGCACGCAACACAACGGCGACGCAGCGACGTCTGGCAATAGGGGCACAGAATGAAATCCGGCTCGACCGGTCGCTGGCATGTTGGGCAGACGTGGGGGTCTTCGAGGTTGCGCCGCAGATACTCTTCTTCGAGCGCACGTTCGTATTTTTGCGCCAGCGTCTGGCGTGGGCGCAGGATCAGGTGCAGCGCCACGCCGCCGAATGGCAGCACCAGCGCCAGCGCAACCGCCAGCACCTGCACTGCCACATCCTCGCTCCGGCTATGAATATCGCGGTACGTCCACAGCACCGACGCCGCCCACAGCAGGATCAGATACGCCAGCAGCATCCACATCAGCACCGACACAATCGGCGCAAAATTGGCAATGATTCCACGAATATCCAATGACCTTGCTCCTCGCTCATGGCGTGAGGCGGCGCACATCAGCGGCCCGCACCACAAAAACGGTTGCGCCACCGACCTGCACCTCCACCGGCGTTGGCGGATAGAACTCACCCGACTCTGCCACCGGCGGCAGCGGCGACACATAGCGCGTCCGCGTATAACAGTGCTCCCGCACGATCTTCAGAATCGGGTCGACCTGATAATCCTCGGCAGCAATCAGGAGCGTGACATTCCCTTCGCGTAGAAATCCGCCCTCACTGCTGATGCGGGTCACGCGATGACCAGCGGCTGTCAGCGCCTCGATCAGATCGCCGGCATCCTGCCGCTGCACAACCGCGATGATCAGTTTCATACGCTCACCTTCAGCCTTACGGCACAGTTTCAAGCTGCGGAATCGATGCAAGATACGGCTCGACGATTGCCGCGATCTGCTCCGCCAGCGCCTCGATCGACTGCCGTGCATCGAGCACCCGCCAGCGCTCGGGGTCCTGCGCGATCAACTCGCGATACCCGGCTTCCACCCGCTGATGATACTCCAATTCACGCGCATCGAGGCGATTCCATTCCTGATCGATGCTGCGCTGAACCAACAGGCGCGCACCGGGATGCTTTCGGCGCTTCCGTTCCAGCCCGGCCTCAGCGCTTATGTCGAGATAAAACGTAATATCAGGGCGCAGCCCCCCCGTCGCCGCAGCGGTAATGACGCGCAATTCGGACAGATCGCGCCCCAGCCCATACCCCTGGTAGGCATAGGTAGAGTCAGCATACCGATCGCACAGCACAATCCCGCCCTGTTCCAGATACGGACGAATGACTTCACTGACGAGTTGCGCCCGCGCTGCCGAGAAGAGCAATGTTTCGGTCGTCGGCGCCATCTCGGTATGCTGAAGATCCAGGACGATCCTGCGGATCAGGTCGCCGATCCGCGTCCCGCCGGGCTCGCGAGTCAGAATAACCGGAAAACGACGCGCATGCAGCGATTCGTAGAGCAGACGCGCCTGCGTGCTTTTGCCGCTTCCCTCGGGACCTTCAAATGTCACGAAGAGGCTCATCGATCATCGCCGATCATTGTGCAGCCTTAACGAAAGATTTTCACCCGACGATTCGGTTCGCGCCCGCGACTTTCCGACTGCAGATTGTACCGTTCCGCCATCTGATGCTGCAACCGGCGAACATAGCTGCTCTGCGGTTGCAGTTCAACCGACGAACGTTCACCGTTCAGCACCTGCGTAATCGCCGTTTCGACCTCCAGCAGCGCCTCCGTCATCGACTCATCATCGTCGCGGTCGGCAGAGCGATGCGCACCATTATCGCCCAGATTGATATTGAACACATCGGCCAGCTGGCGCTCCATCTGTGCAAGCGTGTTGTTGCGCAAGACATAGACCGGCACGCCGCGTTCCTCCGCCTGACGCACGCGCTGCGCCCCCTGGCGATAGTAGTTCTTCAGCGTCATCACCATGGTTGCTTCGCCCATATCGCGCACAATCGTCGCCGGCACGTGTAGCATGGCAATGGCCCGTTCCAGACGATCGCGACTGACGCCGAACGGATAGATGCGCTGCGGCGCGACCCCCGCCTGAGATGGCGAGAACGTCGATGGCGTCCGTATGCTCCGTTCCCCACGCTCGCGCCCGCTGCCCCGCCGGATACCTGGAATCGTCTGTATCGTCTGCTCACTTGCAGCGACGGCAGCAATCTCAATCTGACCCTCGGCGGTACGGCGGCGCACTTCTGCTCGCGGCGGTTCAGCGCGCAGCAGGCTATCGACAGCGCTCGCAACGTCGGGGTAAACAGTCACCTGATCCCAATTCTGAATCTCGACCAGGATATCGAAGGTTGGCGGCGCCTTGCGTTCGAGCACCGTCTTCTGCGTCCCACGACGCCGCGCCTCCTCGTCGCCAAGCGTCACCGCCTGAATACCGCCAATCAAGTCCGAAAGGGTCGGGTTCGATAGCAGGTTCTCGAGGGTTTGTCCATGTGCCGTACCGATCAGTTGCACGCCGCGTTCCGCAATCGTGCGCGCCGCCAGCGCCTCGAGTTCCGTACCGATCTCATCAATGACAATCACTTCCGGCATATGGTTCTCGACCGCTTCAATCATCACTGCGTGCTGTTCCGAGGGGCGCGGCACCTGCATGCGACGCGCCCGCCCGATGCCAGGGTGCGGAATATCGCCATCACCCGCGATCTCGTTTGACGTATCGACAATCACCACGCGCTTGCGCAGGTCTTCCGCCAGCACCCGCGCGGTTTCGCGCAGCATGGTCGTTTTGCCGACGCCAGGGCGCCCCAGTAAGAGCACACTCTTCCCTGACTCGATCAGATCGCGCAGAATGGCAATCGTACCAAAGACTGCGCGCCCAACGCGACACGTCAACCCAATCACGCGCCCGGTGCGGTTGCGGATCGCCGAGATGCGATGCAGCGTGCGCGGGATGCCAGCTCGATTATCCTCGCCGAAAGCGCCGATGCGGGCAATGACATAGTCGATATCTTCCTGGGTCACTTCGCGGTCGCTGAGAAAACGTTCGTGATGACGGTAGCGCGCTTCGGGGATTCGACCAAGATCCATGATCACTTCCAGCAGATCCTCCTGATCGTCGGGACCTGCTTCAATCGCCTGACGAATAGACGGCGGAAGCGTCTCGAGAAGCAATTCGATATTGCTTGTAATATCCCGTTGTATTGCCATAGAGTCGTCCATCCTCACATCGAGAGGAAATGGTTGGTATCGGCGGGTGGGTCTCCGGACTTTCGAGTACTGGTGACAGGATCGATCGCCGTGCTGCGACTGTCGTTTGTTTACAGAGCAGCATCTGCTCGGCGACCGGATGAAAACCGAGATCGCCCGCAGGAAGAAACAAGTCTTGCTGATAATCGCGCAGCATCAGGTACACCGGCAGCGCATCGTGAATCTGCGCCAGCCCGAACCGCAGCACATCGGTCGTCTGCTCGCGCGCATCGGGTCTGATCAGCAACGAAAACACATGACCGACGGGACCGGTCGTGCGTTGGAGATGCGCGACCATGTGGTCGCCTGCACCGAGCACCCATGCATTCCGATAGGGGCGGCGCCAGGCGCGGTCGAGCGGCAACATCCACGAGCGCGCATCGCGCGCCTCGAACAGCTGCACCTGCCGGGGGGTCACAGCGCCGTAGAGTTTATGAATCGCCCACACATCATGGTTCGACTGCGGGCGCATGGGCGCCAGCGTCGTCCCCTGATCCCAATCGGGGCCATCGAGGCGCAGGACCGTCTGCTGGGCATAACTGGCGAATCCCAGCTGACGAAACACCTCGCGCAATTCATCGTGGCGTTGCGGCAGCGCCGCATAGATCCGCTGCACCCGCGCCGCGCCGACCTCGGCGCACAACGACTCGAGCAGACGAAACCACACGTCTGGATCGGTTGGATGACCATTGCCGCCGCCATACGCTGCCAGAAGCGCGACATCGTGCTCAGGACGACCGCGCCGCCCGATCGACTGCACCACCGCGCTGAGCGCCCCCTCGCGATCGACGAACGTCGCGCAATCCTGCATACTTCCTTCCAGCCAGCACCGCAGGGCAAACCAGAAGGGACGGTGCGGCAGCGCCAGCATCGCCTCATTGAACAGCGTCACTTGGCTGCGCGGTTTTCGCCTCAAGGTCCAGATATCGCTCAGCGTCACCGGTCGGATCATACGTATTCCCTGACGTCAGACGGCATGTCACATCTCCAGAAAATAGCGGTGCATACGGTCATCCGACGTCAACTCTGGATGAAAGCATGTCGCAAGCATGTTGGCCTGTCGAGCCGCAACCACGCGCCCATCATCGATGCGCGCCAGCGGCGTCACCGCGGTTCCCAGGTCTTCGAGCACCGGAGCACGGATGAACACCATCCGCAACGGATCGCCATTTAGCACCGCAACCGGCAAGTCGATCTCGAAACTTTCGAGTTGACTGCCGAACGCATTGCGGCGAGCCGTCATATCCATCAGACGCAGCGACGGCTGATCGGCGCGCCCGCC
>JBEPYG010000053.1:0-16692 GCA_041641515.1 Roseiflexus sp. | reverse complement strand
CACCGCTCAGATCGCGAAACGCGGTCAACAGTTGCGCCCACAGACCGATCGGCTCCTCACGGACGCGTTCTGTTGGGGTGCGACCGGTTTGAGGCGGGGCAGGAATGTTAGGGTCGGCAGGTGTTGTCATAAACGCCTCTCTGCGTCACAAATATTGGTGACATTGTACACCACTTCGCGCTGCTGGTGAACCTGCCGCCTTCTGTTTTTTACGGGCATACGTAACGCAGGCGCAGCGCGATCGGCAACCCGACATCGCCGTCGAGTGCTGCGGTTTGCACCTGGTCAACTTCCGCAAAACGTCCATCGAATGCGATCCGTCCATCCCGCATGAGAACGACGCGATCCAGCGCCTCGTAGCAGAAATCGAGATCGTGACTGACCACCAGCACACTCCGCTGTCGCTCTGTAAGCTGTTCGATTAATCGTTTCAGTAATGCAATGCTGGCATTATCCAGACCGGCAGTCGGTTCATCGAGCACCAGCAGCGCCGTGTCCATCGCCAGCACTGCGGCAATTGCCACAAGACGACGGCGAGCTGGCGGAAGGTCATACGGATGTTCACTGACGACATCGTGCAGGTCGAGCGCATCGATAGCAGCTTCGGTCAATGCATCGACCCTTTCAGGTGCAAACCCCAGGTTTCGCGGTCCAAAACGGATCTCGTCGCGCACCGTGCGGGCAAACAGTTGATTGCGCACATCCTGGAAGACAACGCCGACAGAGCGGGCGCAACGCGCCACCGTCGTCGTCCGTGTGTCCACGCCATCGACCAGGACGCGCCCGCGCGACGGGCGCAACAGACCGTTCAGATGACGCACGAGCGTGCTTTTTCCTGCGCCGTTCCGCCCGACCAGCGCAATGCGTTCGCCGCGCCGAACTGTCAACGACACGCCACGAAGCGCCTCAACACCGGTCGGGTACGTAAAATGCACCTCATCGAGCGTCACGACCGGTTCGGCAACAGGCGTCATGCTCAGCGCCTCGTCCATTTCAGCAACGGGGCGCACTGTGAGTCCATGGGGGGTATTGCTCTGTCCATTCATCGATTCCTGGTCTGCTGCCGCAGCGCGCAATCCCGCGGCAAGGTCGGCGACTGTGATCGGCAAAGGACGTTCCGGCGCCCAGCGCCCTTCGGCGCGCGCCTGTGCCGCCATCTGCGCCGGACGGGGCCAGCCGATGCCATGCTCACACAGCCGGGGATCGGTCAGCACACTGGCGGGTGCGCCATCAGCGAGCACAGCGCCATGATCCAGCGCCACCACCCGCTCAGCCACATCGGCGACCCACTCCAGACGGTGTTCGGCGACCAGAATGGTCATACCCTGCCGGCTGAGCGAGCGCAGCACGTCGGCAAGTTCTATCATTGCAGGCGGGTCGAGTTGCGAAGTTGGTTCATCGAGCGCCAGCACCGGCGGGTTCATTGCCAGCGCCGCTGCGATCACCATGCGCTGCTGCTGCCCGCCGGAGAGCGCATAGGGTGAACGGTCGCGCAGATGGTCGATGCCGAGCGCGCGCAGCGCCCATTCGACGCGTTCGATCATAGCTGGACGCGGCACACCGAGGTTTTCCAGCCCGAATGCCACTTCGTCGTACACGGTAAACCGCGCGCCCGAAATCTGGCTGAAAGCATTGCTGCCTACCAGGGCAACGTGGCGAACCAGTTCGGCGATTGGGTGGGTTGCTACTGGCATGTCGTCCACTATCGCGCTACCTGTGAGACGACCGCGAAAGAAATGCGGCACGAACCCGGCACAGAGCGCGCAGAGCGTACTCTTGCCCGCACCTGCCCTGCCGATAATGGCGCAGATCTGACCGGCGGGCACCGCCAGCGTCACATCGCGCAACGCCGGTTCAGTCGCGCCTGCATAGGTGAAGGTCACATTGTGCAGCGCAATGCGGGTGTGCGGTTGCAAAACATCGTTCATGTCGGCGTGATTGGTGCGGAGATGGGTCAGGTCCACATCGAGGGCGCGCCTCGACAATACTGTCATCCAGAAAAGAGCGACGCAATACGCCACACGATCAGCGCTCCCAGCGCTGCCAGCATACCGATCCGCGCAGTGCGTTCAACAGGCGGATCGGGAATATCACGCACCCAGGTTTTGGGACCGGGCGCGTTGAACGCGCGCGCCTCAATCGCCATGGCACGCTCCTCCGCTTCGACCAGGGCGCCGACGATCAGCGGGCTGATGAGCGGAAGCACGCCACGGATCCGTTGCAGCACACTCCCCTCGGTTTCCAGTCCACGCGCGCGTTGCGCTTCCGCCACACCCACGGCGCGTTCACTGATGGCGGGAATAAGTTGCAGCGCCACCAGTACAATATACCCGATCGAACGCGGCATGCCGCTCTGGATCAATGCCTGCACCAGCGCGCCAGGATGGGTCGTTTGAAACAACAACAATGGCGCCCCGGCGACCACCAGCAACCGGCTTCCGGTATCGAGCGCAAACTGAAGCCCGGCGCGGCGGAACAGGAGCGGCCCAACGGCGACGGTTGTTGGATCGGATGTGGGGAAGAACAGCCCCTGCACCAGCGCCAGCGAGATCAGTACCGGCAACAGCGTCTTCACCAGTACATCGAGAAAGCGGTGCGCCACCAGCGATGCGAATGCCAGCGGCAGCAACGCGCCAACCGTGAGTGCCGCTCCTGTGAGCGGTGCAGGGAGCAAAAACGTTGCTCCAATCAGCAACAACACACCGGTTACCTTCGTCAGCGGATTCAATCGCTGGAGAAAACCGGCGCGTTCGATAAACAGACCGGTACGTTGCACGGCGGCGAAAGATCGATTATTCGGCAGCGCCGAAGCGCGCAAGCAGACGTCTGGGCAGGGCAATGATAATTGCCCATGCAATCAGATAGGTGATCGTTTTATCGAGCGGGTCGGAGACGGCGCCCTGCATAAACGAAGCGCCCAACACACTGGCGCCCAGATTCTGGAACATAGCTACCAGCACATCAGTGCCTGCACCGGTGACGCCACCGAACACATACGTCGCGATCGGCGCTGAGATAGCTGCTGCAATGACACCAGTAATGACACCGGCGAGCGCCATTTTCCACCACGACCTGATCGCGCCATACTGCCCGGCATACCCCGCTATCAGACCGATCACCGCAGCTACTGCCGCAAACGGCAACGCTGCAGGCGCCAGCGTCAATCCCCAGATGACATTGGAGAGCAGACCGGTGATGGCGCCCGCCAGCGGACCGAGTAAAAGCCCTACCAGAACCGTGCCGATCGAGTCGAGGTAGATCGGTAATTTCAGCACACTCTGTACCAGATGACCCAGCGCCACGTTGATCGCAATCGCGATAGGGATCAACGCCAGCGCGGTGCTGCTCAGCCCACTGCGTTGCGATGTCGTCGAAGTGGTCATGGTCCTGCCTCCTTACAAGGCTTGATTCGCCTCCGCTTTAGTGACCGCTTCCTGATGCTGCGCCTGTATTGCGTGTTGTTGAACTGACACTAAATACTATACCACATTGCAGGCGTCCGTCAAACGCTGTAACGTGTGACTTGTGTTATGATGGGTATACCGTCGCACACCAAAAGAGGTCCCATATGAAATCGGTTCTGTTCGTCTGGGGCGGCTGGGAAGGACACGAGCCAAAGCAGTGCATCGATATCTTCGCTCCGCTCCTGCGTGCCGAAGGGTATGAAGTGACGATCAGCGATACGCTCGACTCGTACCTCGACCGCGAACGCATGCACTCCTACAGTCTTATTGTCCAGGTATACACGATGGCGACGATCACGCGCGAACAGGAGAAAGGATTGCTCGATGCCATCGAGAGCGGCGTTGGCTTTGCCGGCTGGCATGGCGGTATGGCAGACGCATTCCGCCAAAGCACCGACTACCAGTTCATGGTTGGTGGGCAGTGGGTGGCGCATCCCGGCAATATCATCGACTATACCGTGAACATCACCAACCACGACCATCCGATCACTGCTGGTTTGAACGATTTTCGCATGCACTCCGAACAGTACTACATGCACGTTGACCCGAGCAACCATGTGCTGGCAACCACGACATTCAGCGGCGAATACTGCCCCTGGATCGCAGGAGTGGTCATGCCGGTCGTCTGGACACGCATGTGGGGCAAGGGGCGTGTCTCCTACTGTTCGCTGGGGCACGTGGCACGCGACTTCGATGTCCCCGAGGCGCGCGAACTGGTGCGGCGCGGCATGCTCTGGGCAAGCCGAGATGAACGTTGAACGTTGAACATGGGAACGTGGGAGCAGGCGCATAGGGATAGGGGCGCCGGTGCACAGAGTGCGACTGCATTCGTGTATTCGTTCTCCATTCGCTAACAGCATTGGGGATATCGTTGGCGCTCAAAGAATGGCAAACGTGCGAATGCACAACCGTGCTCACGCCAATCACGTAACCCCATACTCAAACACGCAACCATGCTCACGACAATCACCCAATCGCATATGTATTCGCGAACGCATTTCAACGAGGAACTATCATGATCACTCCTGCCAACGTCGGCATTATTGGCTGCGGCAATATCAGCGGCATCTACCTGGAAAACAGTAAAATCTTCGATGCAATCAATGTCATTGCAGTAGCAGATATCGACCCGCAACGGGCGAACGCCCGCGCAGCAGAATATGCTATCCCCAGAGCATGCAGCGTCGAGGAATTGCTGACTGATCCCAACATTGAGATCGTCATCAATCTAACAACTCCTGATGCCCATGGTTCAGTGGCGCTGGCGGCATTGAACGCCGGCAAGCATGTCTACAACGAGAAGCCGCTCGCTGTCACCCGCAACGAGGCGCGCGCACTGCTCGATCTCGCTGAGCGCAAGGGGTTGCGCGTCGGCTGCGCCCCGGATACCTTTTTGGGCGGCGGGTTGCAGACCTGCCGTAAACTGATCGATGACGGCTGGATCGGTGAACCAATCGGGGCGACCGCCTTCATGATGAGCCACGGACCCGAAAGATGGCACCCAAACCCAACCTTCTTCTACCAGCCCGGCGGCGGTCCGATGTTCGACATGGGACCCTACTACCTGACAGCGCTCTGCGTGCTGCTCGGTCCGGTACAGCGGGTGACCGGTTCGGCACGTATGTCGTTCGCAGAACGCATAGTGACGAGTGAGCACAATTATGGAGCGAAAATTCAGGTCAACACCCCCACGCACGTGGCAGGTGTGCTCGATTTCGCTTCAGGTGCAGTGGCGACGATCATCACCAGTTTCGATGTCTGGGATTCGCAACTGCCGCGCATCGAGATTTACGGTTCACACGGCACGCTCAGTGTGCCCGACCCGAATACCTTCGATGGACCGGTGCTGCTGCGCCGCGCGGGTGCGCGTGAGTGGTCGAGCGTACCGCTGTCGCACGGCTTCACCCGCAACAGTCGCGGTATCGGCGTGGCAGACATGGCGACGGCTATTCGCTCTGGCAGACCGCATCGCGCGTCTGGCGAACTGGCGTACCACGTGCTCGACATCATGCACGCCATTCACGATGCATCGCGCGAGGAACGCCATGTGCAGCTGCACAGCGCAATGACTCGCCCCAAGCCGTTGCCGCTCGGTCTTGGAGAGCGCAGCGTCGATCTGGAGTGATAGCGCCTATGGCAGATGTCGTTTCGATGGGTGAGTTGCTGGTCGAGTTCGTCGCGACTCACCCCAATACACCGCTCGCGCATGTCCCTGGTTTTATCAAAGCGCCTGGCGGCGCGCCTGCCAATGTCGCCGTCGGGTTGCAGCGGTTGGGCGTCAGTGCACGCTTCGTCGGCAAGGTTGGCGACGATCCGTTCGGGATCTACCTGCGCGACAGTCTGGCGCAGGAAGGGGTGGACACGCGCTTTTTGCTGGTCGACCGCACGGCGCGCACCACAGCAGTCTTTGTCGCAGTATGGGACGACGGACGAAAAGACCTCTGCTTCTACCGCAATCCTGGCGCCGATATGCTGCTCACGCCGGACGAGATCGACGAGCGGATCTTCGATGGGGCGCGCTGTTTCCATTTCGGTTCGATCGGGTTCATCGAAGAGCCTTGCGCCTCTGCACAGCGCCGCGCGCTCGACATGGCCCGTGCGCGTGGATTGATGATCACCTACGATCCGAACTATCGCCCGACTCTCTGGCGCGATGCCAGTACTGCGCGCGCCGTGATCCAGGACTCGTTCCGCTTCTGTCACCTTGCCAAGATCAGCGCAGAAGAATGGGAAACGGCGACCGGCGAACGCGACTTCGATGCCGGCATCGCCGCGGTGCTGGCGAAGGGCGTCGAACTGCTCGTGATCAGTCGTGGGGCAGGGGCAGCTATTGCGACGAACGGCGACTATCGCATCGAACTTGCACCACCCTCCGTGCCGGTGGTCGAGACAACCGGCGCCGGCGATGGATTCATGGCGGCAATGATTTCTCGCCTGCTGCCAGAGCGTGAACGATCAGGGTCGCTTGCGCGCGTTGCTCCCGAGATCGTGCGCGAGGCGCTGGTCTTCGCCAATGCAGTCGGCGCACTGACCTGCACCAGACCAGGCGCGATCCCCGCACTGCCGACGCGCGCCGAGGTCGAGCGGTTCCTCTCCGATGCGAACAACGCCTGACCTCTCACGCATGCCGAGAGTAACAGCCTATCCGAATAACGCAGGATACCGAAAAACCGCATCCTGAGGAGCGTGCAGCGCGTTCGGATAGGCGCTAAAAGAGCGCTTTCTGGCGCCAGACGTTCGTATATGACACAAGATAACTGTTCGTGATCGGGAGTTCGGGGGGGAGCAATCGACAGAGGGATGTTGCTGCCGATCCGCCGACATCATG
The DNA here is from genome assembly GCA_041641515.1 of Roseiflexus sp. Taxonomy (GTDB): domain Bacteria; phylum Chloroflexota; class Chloroflexia; order Chloroflexales; family Roseiflexaceae; genus Roseiflexus. The sequence continues at coordinate 9,900 of JBEPYG010000053.1, read as the reverse complement.
TGCGTCTATGCTCTCAATTGGCGGAGTGGCGGCATCCTCACCCTGCGTTGCCCGCAATCCCCAGGCGCTGCGCATCGGCGCGCAGCCCCTCGATGACATGCCCGATGACCTCATCGAGCGACATATCAAGCGCTGCGGCGTTGTGGATGATCTCATCGCGGCTCACGGCGCGTGCAAACGCCTTATCCTTCATCTTCTTGCGCACCGCCGTCACATCGACCTCGAAAACGCTCTTCGTCGGACGAACGAGCGCAACCGCCACAACGAAACTCGACAGTTCATCAACGGCTGCGAGCGTCTTTTCCAGCACAGTTTCACGCGGTACGCCGCTATAGTTCGCGTGTGACAGGATGGCACGGCACACGTCCGGCGACCAGCCATTCAGACGCAGGTAGGTCACCCCCACAAACGGGTGCATCTGCAGCGGCGCGTCCGTCACCTGTCCTGCCAGAATCGCTTCAGACGCAGCAGTCGTACTGTCACCCGGCGGCGGCATCTGCGGGTACCGCTCGAAATCCATATCGTGCAACAGACCAATCGCCCCCCACAGATCGGGGTCGCCGCCGTTCATAGGGGCGAAGTGGCGCATCGATGCCGCAACGGCATAGCAATGCTTGCGCAACTGTTCTCCCTGCACCCACTCGTGCAGAATCGCCAACGCGCGATCGGTATAGGTCACACATCCCTCCGTTCCGACGTATCTGCAGACTCCAACCGGCGCACCAGGCGCTTAACAGCCTGCCATAACTCCGGAATATCGTTTTCAACTGCATTCCAGATTTCATTAAGATCGACACCAAGGTCAAATCCCGCCAGAAAGTCGATATCACTCTGCTCATTGGCGTCGCTGCGCGCCACGGAGCCGAAAATTACGCACGTTGCGCGCTCCATGTTTCGCTGCAAGCGCCAGGATGTCAGCACGTTTTTCGTTGACCAGTTCCGCCAGTTTTGTCGCCATATGCTGCCGCTTTCCAGACCGGTCATCGTTCCTGCTCACGCACCCGCCAGGCATGGTAGAGCACAATGCTTCCGGCGACCGCCACATTCAACGATGCAATCTGTCCGCGCATCGGCAACCGCACGAGAAAATCACAGCGCTCGCGTGTCAGACGCGCCAGCCCGGGTCCCTCTGCGCCAAGCACGAGCGCCAGCGGCAGGTTGAGATCGACCTCATCGAACACCTGCGCACGCTCATCGTCTTCGACCCCCACAACCCATATGCCGGCATGCTGAACCTGTTCGATCGTCGCCGCGAGATTGGGAACGACCACGATCTGCAGATGCTCGACGGCGCCAGCTGAAGCGTTCACCACAGCCGGTGTAATCTCTGCTGCACGCCTTCCCGGAATCACCACGCCATGCACTCCCACGACCTCAGCCGTGCGCAGGAGCGTGCCAACATTTTGCGGGTCCTGAATATGGTCGAGCATGAGGAGAAGCGCCGGTTCGCCGCGCTCTTCTGCCAGCGCCGTGCAATCATCGAGTTCAGCGTAGGGATAGTTGCTGCACTCCAGCACCACACCCTGATGGTTTGCGTCAATCAGGCGCCGGTCGAGTTCGCGACGGTCGACCCGTTCGATCGGCACGCCAGTCTCACCAGCCAGGCGCACAATCTCGCCGAGCGTGCCGGTCTCCTGTGCGCCAGCCGAAACGAACAGGCGCTGGAAAGTGCGTCGTCGGGCGCGCAACGCCTCGCGCACCGCATTGCGACCGTACAACAGATCAGCCATAGGAGGCGCGCTCAACGTTACAGACCGAGCGCATTCTTGATGCGCCCGAAGAACCCTTCATCACGCTGATTGCCAATCGGCTCATTGTCGAGCGATCGTGCAAGTTCCTCGAACAACCGGCGTTGATGGTCATTCAGTTGGGTCGGCACAACGACGCGCACGACCACAATCTGATCGCCGCGACCGCTGCTGCGCAGGAACGGGACGCCTTTGCCGCGAATGCGAAAGACGGCGCCGTTCTGTACGCCTGGAGGGATGTGCAGGCGCTCTTCCCCCTCGATAGTAGGAACATCAACCTCGGCGCCCAGCGCAGCTTGCGCCACATTGAGCGGCAGTTCGAGAATAATGTCGTTGCCTTCGCGCACGAAGTACGGATGCGGTTGAACATCGATCACTACATACAGATTGCCATACGGTCCCCCGCGCGGACCGGCGTCGCCCTCGCCGCTGATCCGGATCTGCGAAGAACCATCGACGCCGGGAGGAACGCGCACCGTCAGTTTGCGTGTCTGGCGGACGCGCCCCTCGCCGCGACATTCGCGGCACGGAATGGCGATGACCGTTCCCTCGCCGCGGCACATATCGCAGGTGGTGACCGTCACCATATTGAAGAGCGCAGCGCGCTGCCGGATCTCGCCAAGACCGCCGCATTTCGGGCAACGCACCGGTTCGGTGCCCGGTTCGGCGCCGCTGCCGCGGCATGTCTGGCAGGTTTCCATCCGGCGAAACTCGATCGTCTTTTCGACGCCGAAGATCGCCTCCTCGAACGAAATCGACAGCGTATAGCGCAGATCGGCGCCGCGCTGCGGACCGCGCTGCGACCCGCGCATCGTTCCACCGAAGAAGGTCTCGAAGATCGAACTGAACGGATCGGCGCTGGCAAACGGATCGAAACCCGGCATCGCGGTCGGACCGGCGTGACCGAACCGATCGTACATACTGCGCTTCTCCGGGTCGGACAGCACCTCATACGCCTCGTTGATCTCTTTGAATTTCGCCTCGGCGTCAGGCGCTTTGTTGACGTCGGGATGATACTGCCGCGCCAGACGACGAAACGCCTTCTTGATCTCGTCCTGCGAGGCGTTGCGCTGAACGCCCAAAACCTCATAATAGTCGCGCTTGACCGCCATATCCTGCCTCAGTCACGTTCAACGCATCGGCTATCGCCTATCGCCTCTGGTCACCTTCGTCGCCTGCAACCTGTTCACCGCCACCATCATTGACGACCCTGCTTTCGCCGGCTTCGTGCAGTATCTGCTGCACTGCAACAGCGAGTTCCGCCACCCGGTTTCGAATCTCATTCGGATCATCACCTTCGACAGCCAGGCGCGTTGCCGCAATCCGATCCCGAATGCGCTCGTGCACCGTTTCATCGGTGGAAGCACCCGTTTCCCGCAGCAGGCGCTCAGCATTGTAGATCGCACTATCTGCTGCATTCCGTGCTGCAATCAATTCGCGTCGCTGGCGATCTTCCTCGGCGTGCTGTTCAGCATCGGCGATCATCCGCTGAATTTCATCTTCCGACAGACCCGATGACGCCGTGATGGTAATATGCTGAGCTGCACCGGTGCGCTTATCCGTGGCTGAGACGTTCAAAATGCCGTTCGCGTCGATATCGAACGTCACTTCGATCTGCGGCACGCCGCGCGGCGCTGGCGGGATGCCGTCTAGCACGAAGCGTCCAAGCGACTTGTTGGCGCGCGCGTCCGCGCGTTCACCCTGCAGCACGTGAATCTCGACGCTGCTCTGGTTATCGGACGCAGTGGAGAAGACCTGCCCCTTCCGGGTTGGAATCGTCGTATTTCGCTCGATGAGCGGCGTCATGACGCCACCGAGCGTTTCGATACCCAGCGTTAGCGGTGTCACATCGAGGAGCAACACATTCTCAACCTCCCCTGCAAGGACGCCAGCTTGAATCGCTGCGCCAATCGCCACCACCTCGTCCGGATTCACACCCCGGTGCGGCTCACGGTTGAAGAAACGTCGCACCATCTCCTGAACCGCAGGCATGCGCGTCTGCCCACCGACAAGCACAACGGCGTCGATATCGTTCGGGCGCAGCCCGGCATCGACAAGCGCCTGGCGCATCGGACCAATCGTGCGTTCGATCAGATCAGCGGTCAACTGTTCCAGTCTGGCGCGGGTCAGCGTCATATTCAGATGCAGCGGCCCGCTGGAGTCGGCGGTAATGAACGGCAGACTGATCTCAGTCTGCACGACTGTCGAGAGTTCCTGTTTAGCCCGCTCGGCAGCCTCCTTCATGCGTTGCAGAGCTGCTCGATCGGTGCGCAGGTTGATACCGTGCTCCTTCTGAAATGCGTCCGCCATCCACTCGATGATGCGCTGATCGAAATCGTCGCCGCCGAGGTGGGTGTCGCCATTGGTAGCTTTCACCTCGAAGACCCCGTCGCCGAGTTCCAGGATCGAAATATCGAACGTGCCGCCACCGAGATCATAGACAGCGATCAGATGGTTGTGCGTGTTCTGGTCGAGACCATACGCCAGCGCCGACGCCGTCGGCTCGTTGATGATGCGCACCACCTCCAGCCCGGCGATCCGGCCAGCGTCGCGCGTCGCCTGACGCTGACTATCATTGAAATAGGCAGGAACCGTAATAACCGCCCTGGTCACCGGTTCGCCTAGGTACGCCTCGGCGTCGGCTTTGAGTTTTTGCAGCACGAAAGCCGAAATCTCCTGCGGGCTATAATCACGCCCGCCCATGTGCACCCAGGCGTCGCCATTCGGCGCTTCAACCAGGCGATACGGCGCCAGCGCCCGGCTCTTCTGTACCGCCGGATCGGACAGTTTACGCCCGATGAAGCGTTTGACGGAAAAGATTGTGTTTTCGGGGTTAACCACCGCCTGCCGTCTGGCAGTCTGCCCGACGAGACGTTCCCCGGCCTTATTGATCGCAACCACCGAAGGGGTTAGGCGGCTCCCCTCAGCGCTGGAAATAACCACCGGTTCGCCGCCTTCCATCACAGCGACGACGGAGTTGGTCGTGCCAAGGTCGATACCGATGATTTTACTCATTCGCAGTCTCTGACGCTGAAGATTGCTTTCGCCCCTGACTGACCTTCACCATCGCCGGCCGCAGCACGCGATCACGCAGCATATAGCCGCGCTGGAGTTCGGCGATCACTTTACCATCCTCACCGTCCTCCGACGGTTCATAAATGATCGCTTCGTGACGATTCGGATCGAACGCTTCCCCGACAGCTTGCATCCGGGTGACCCCCTCGCTTTCGAGGATCGTCTGCAACTTTTGCGGAATAAGTTTGAATCCGCCATACCAGGGCGTCTCGGCAACGTCAGGCGTTACACTCGCCATTGCACGCTCGAGATCATCCATCACCGGCAGCAACTTGAGCAGGAGCGCAGCGCTGGCGTTGCGGATCAGATCGGCGCGCTCCTGTTCAGTACGGCGCTTGAAGTTTTTATAATCCGCCACAGCTCGCAGCCAGTTATCCCGCAATTCGGCTGTTTCGCGCTCCAGTTCAGCAATGCGCGCCTGGAGATCCTCGATGCCTGGGGATACCGTGCTGTCCGTAGCAGGCGTCTCGGTTGCGACGACCTCCTGCCCATCGGGTGACGGTTCCTGCTGCTCAGGATGTGGCACTGGTTGCAATTCTTCGGACATTGGCATCAACCTCCCTCAAAGGGATGATTCTTATGATTCTGCTTCCCAACGGCTCGCGCCTTCGATGCCGTAGAGTTCCGCCAGCAGGTCGCTCATAACGGCAGAGATATAGCGCACCGCCGAAATGGCGCGTGGATATGCCATGCGCGTCGGTCCAATCACGCCGAGCACGCCGACAATCTCGCCGCCGCCGTAGCGCGAGAGCACCACGCTATACTCGCGCATCTCATCATAACTATGCTCGCCGCCAATCACCACCTGCACGCCGCTGCTGGAAAGCACCCGCGGAATAAGGGTGCCCAGCGCACGCCGGCTCTGCAGAATCTCGACCATGCGGCGCACCCGTTCCACCTGCGAAAATTCTGGTTGACTCAAAATCTCGATCAGCCCATCGCTGTGAATATCACTGTTGATGTGCTCATTGAACTGGTGCATCGCCTTCACGACCAGATCGAGCACCTGGCAGGCAAGCGCATCACCGCCTGGAGGCATCTGGGCGCGTTCCTGTTTGAGGAACTCTTCGACACGCTCGACCGGCGCATCGGCGCAACGTTCGTTGATCCGCGACGCACAGCGGCTCAAATCCTCCTGCGACAGTGCCATGTCGAGCGTGAGCGTCTGCTGGCGGATCGTGCCATCATGCAGCACCAGCACCATCAGCGCGGTCGTGTCGTAGATCGAGATCAGTTCCAGGTGTTTCAGACGCGCCTGTTGTGCGCGCGGCGGCGTCACGACCGAGGCGTTCTGAGCTGTGCGCGCCAACACGGCGCCTGCCAGTTGAATCCACTGGTCGAGCTCGCTACGCACCTGGTAGAACTGATGCCGGATGGTGCGTTGCTCGGTCGCCGAAAGCGGCGTGCGATCCATCAGGTTCTCGACAAAATAACGATACCCCGCATCGGTTGGCACACGCCCGGCCGATGTGTGCAGATGCGTCAGATAGCCAAGCTCTTCCAGCACCGCCAGTTCATTCCGCACGGTCGCAGGTGATACATTGAGTTTGTATTTGCGCACCAGCAGCTCCGACGCGACTGGCTGCGAACTCTCAATGAACTCCTGGATCGCCAGTTTCAGGATCAGCTGGCGGCGATCGGTCAGATCGGTCGTCATAGACTGTTCCTCTGGCATGGTCTCTTCGGATCTCTGCCCGCCTCGCTCTCCCTCCAGCGCCCGTCCTGCCTGTCGTTTAGCACTCTCAAACGGTGAGTGCTAGCCTTCGAGACTAAATGATTGGCGTGCCTTTGCACGCCATGACGCTTAGTATTGTATCATACTTCCCGCATGCTCTGCAACGATGGATCAAAAGGAGAGTCGCTCAGTGGAGTCGTTCATTGTCATTATTGTCGCTGCCATTGCGGTGTATATCGTCTTCAAGATAGTAGCCGGCATTCTCAGGTTCGTTCTTTCCCTGGCAATCGTTGGGATTGTGATTGTTCTCCTGCTGCGGTTCCTTTCCTGACCGATGTTCACAACGCGACGGTCATGTGCGCTGTTCCAGCGTACATGGTTACACTAACCAGATGTTTTTGCGTTGGCAAGACGGCGTCTTCTAGCGTTTACGAAAGCCGTCCCGCTACCGATTCGTAATCTCGGAGACTTCTCCCGCCTCCCCATCGTGAACAGTTACACGCCAATGCCCAATGCGGCCCTTGCGTGTCGGGAGAGGTGCGAAGGTCACAGAAAAGCGCCGGGCATGGCCCGGTTATGCCGATATGGCGTCACGCGAATGGATCGAGCTGCGGGTAACGTCGTGATGGTCTACCACAGAGTCAACTGCTCGGCAACAGGAGATTGACGTGCATAGTGCCGCAGACGGTCGCGTTCGTTTCTGCCGAAAAAGCGCCCATCGAGCGTAATGAAGTCGCGTGCACGGGCAAGCGCCCCGCCAAGCGCCGCGAGATGCGCCGGGTCACGGAAGCGCCCTTCGCGACGCAGGCGAAGAATGCGCGCCACGCTTATCGGACCTAGCCCAGGCACCCGCAAGAGTTCGTCGCGGTCGGCGCTGTTCAGTTCGACCGGAAAGCGCTCGGGATGCGCCAGCGCCCACGCCAGTTTCGGGTCGATGTGCAACGGCAGATGACCAGCAGCATCGTAGGGCAACTCGCGCTGGTCGAAACCGTAGCGCCGTACCAGCCAGTCAGCTTCACGGAGACGCTGTTCACGCACAAACGGCGTCGGTGCACACTGCTCCAGCGGCGTGCCCGCAACCGGTCGAAACGCGCCAAAATAGACGCGCCGCAACCCCAGGTCGCGGTAGAGCCAGGCGGTCGTGAGCAGAAGATCGCGGTCGCTCTCACCAGCTGCGCCAACCACGAATTGTGTTGCAAGCCCTGCGCGAATAGCGCCGCCCCGACTCCACGCGCGCGCCAGCTCCAGTGGCGTGATCAGGTCACGCAGCCAGTCGCGCTCCGGCGAAATACGCGCCAGGTGCATCGCTGTTGGCGCTTCCAGGTTCAGGCTGATACGGTCGGCAAGGTGTGCGGCGCGCTCGATTTCCGCAGCTGGCGCACCGGGCAGCAATTTCACATGGACATACCCACGATAGCTATGGCGCGTGCGCAATGCTTCGACGGCATCGAGCATGCGCCCGGTTGCAGCGGACGGGTTGCCATCGACGCCGGTGGAGATGAGCAGCCCCTGCACCGTATTCCGTTCAACACGCGGCAGAAAGACGCGCGCCAGTTCATCAGGGGTCAGCGCAGCGCGCGGTGTATCGTTCCCGGCGCGTAACGGGCAATAGGCGCAGTTCCATTCACAGCGATTGCTCAGCAACAGCCGGAAGACCGGCAGCGCGCGCCCGTCGCCGTCGGCATCGGCGACTACCGCAGCGTCACGCCACCCGGTTGCAGGCGCCGCATGACGTTTCGTCAGGAAACGATCACAGGCATCGAAGCGAGCTGCCGGCGCCAGAATGTCGAGTTTATCGTCGAGATCCATATGGTGAGCTGATTATACACCAGAATGCCGCTATCCTGTCCGACATTGCAGACGTGAACATTTCTTGATTGCTGGTTCTGGGTTCGAGTGCGAGCGTGCGCCGTCAGCAGGCAGCTCGCCTCCTCGAATGAACACCTATCAGTCTCCTCGTTCCGGAGTGGTCGGGTTCGCCGAGAACGCCGCAGTGCCAATTTCGAACGTCGTTACCAATTGGAATTGAACAAGCCGCATGCGCACGCTCATCAGAGCGCATTGCAATGCCATCACGCACCATTAGGATTCGGGGGAAACCCCGTCATAAGGATGTCACCTAACAAACGGAGATGGACAGCGCACGCCAGCAACCGAATCAATCATGCGAACGGATTATAGCGTAGCGACATGGCACGGCGTAGCAGCAACGTTCGCATGGCGCCGTAGCGACGTTGCCATGCAACATCGCTACGAGACAACGTGGCGCGGCATCGCGGCGGTATGACATTGTGATCGCCTTCACCCTGGGAGGGGTGGATAGCGCATCTGGCACAGACCATCCGCCCCTGTTCCATGGAGGTGGAGCGCAAGGAGCATCCTTTGACAGGGAGACCCTCCGATCAAGGATCGGCGGCGGGATGGCGTTCGTGAGCGCCATGAGACCTCGTCCCGCCGACGCAAAACACCATGGCTACGGTACGGGTGAGCTTGTATTGGGTTCCTGGTTCTTGACATCTCAGACATTTTCAACATATCATCACGTGCTGGATTGTTGCGACACAATGCACCATCAACCACACACAATGACTATCAGCCGACGCATTGCTCAGTCTGTTGCTCTTCTGTGCAGCATCCCGCTCCTGCTCATCCAGTTTCGACTTTATCTGCCGCCGGCAGACGTGGCAGGACCGGGACGTATTCCGCCGGATGTCGTTGCGCAACTGCGGTTTTTGCGCGGTGCGCTGGATCGTGGCGCTGGCGAGGAGATGCAACTCCTCTTTCCTGAAGGTTTCTTCTTCACCCATGTGTTGTACGGGCTTGCGTGGGTCGATGTTGGCGCTACGGTCGCTGCTGACGACCCGCTGCGCGCGCAGGCGATCACGGCGGCATGGTGGGCTGCTGACCGTCTGGACTCGCCGGCGGCGCTCGCGCCGTTTAGCTCAACCCTCGATCCGCCGTTCGGGGTGTTTGTTGTCGGCTGGGGGACGTGGCTGCGTACAGGAGCGCTGGCGCTCGAAGCGCCCGATCAACGCGCAGCGGAGCAGGTAGCGCGCGTGATCGCCGACTGTGAGGCGTTGAGTGCCGCCTTCTCCCGTAGCGCCACACCATTTCTCACTTCATACCCCAACCAGGCCTGGCCCGTCGATAGCGTTGTTGGCATTGCTGCCTTGAGCCGTTGCAACGACCTGTTCGAAGCGCGCTACGGCGATGTGATTGCGCGCTGGATTGCAATGGCGCAGGAACGAACCGACCCGACGACCGGACTGCTCTCGCACCGCGCCGATCCGCAGAGCGGGCAACCGATCGATAGCGCACGCGGCTCGTCGCAGAGTATCATTGTGCGCTTTCTTCCGACGGTCGATGCGGAGTGGGGACTAGAGCAGTACCGGCGTTTTCGGG
>JBEPYG010000052.1:0-16803 GCA_041641515.1 Roseiflexus sp. | reverse complement strand
CGCGCTGGCTGCGTCGCTTCAGGCGCTGCTGCATCTGACGCGCCGTCAGCGGTTCGACCTGATCCACGCGCACTGGGTACTGCCAAATGGCGCGCCGGCCATGCTCGCGGCCCGGTTGTGCAACCTGCCGCTGGTCGTCAGCTTGCATGGGTCTGATGTCTTCCTGGCGCAGAAGGGATGGCCCCTTGCGTTGAGCGCGGCAGCAATCTTTCGCAGTGCCGGAGCAATCACTGCGTGTAGCAACGATCTGTACCAACGCGCACTGCGACTCGGCGCGCCGCCTGCGCGAACGACCGTTATCCCCTATGGCGTGAATGCACACACCTTCCGCCCCGATCCACGCGCTGGCGCGTGGGTGCGCTCTGAATTGAACCTTCCTGCCGATACGCCACTCATTCTGGCAATGGGTCGGATGGTCTACAAAAAGGGATTCACCTATCTCCTCGAAGCGATGCCACGCATCCGAGCAGCGCATCCACGCGCAACCCTCATTCTGGCAGGGTATGGCGATTTGCTTGAAGACTTGAAGGATCGCGCCAGACAGGTGGGGGTCGAAGATGCCGTGCTGTTTCCGGGGCAGCTTCCACGTGACCGCGCAGCGCGCTACGTCGCCGCCGCTGATGTGTATGTCGTCCCCTCAGTGCGTGATGACGCCGGTAATGTCGATGGTCTGCCCAACACCCTTCTTGAAGGCATGGGTGCAGCGCGTCCAATCGTTGCCACCCGTACAGCCGGCATTCCCGACGTGATCACCGATGGAGTGCACGGTCTGCTTGTTCCAGAGCGCAATCCATCGGCGCTGGCGGAGGCGATCGTTCGTTTGCTGACTGAGCGTGATACCGCAACGCGCCTGGGTGAAGCTGCCCGTCGCCGGGTGCTGGAAGAACTCTCCTGGGATGTGACGGCGGAGCGTTTCGAGGAGGTGTATCGCCGAGCTGTTGAACGCGGGAATGTTGAACGTTGAAGGTGGGATGCACCACAAAGGCACAAAGGACACAGAGACCTTTTATCTTTTGCCTGGTGCGTCACCCTAGCGAGAGCGCGCGCAGTGTGTCCGCGTGGGGATTCACCACAAAGGCGCAGAGGACACGGAGAACCTTGTACCTCGTGCCTGGTGCGTCTTCCGGGGGCATGGGCGGCGCGCCCGCATAACGACCCTGGATGAACGGGAAACGTGAGTACGTGGAACGCAGAAATGCGGAAATGGGACACTCAAAGGGAGTCTGGGGGAAAGCTCCCAAAAACACACATCGGTGGCGGCACAGATTCGGTGCACACCAGGGAACGTCGCCCCGCCGACGTATAATAACCCTGTGGTTGCGAACCGCAGAGACCCAGAGATCGCTCATTCGTTGCCTTTTCATTGGAATTGAACAAGCTGCATGCGCACTGCAATGCCATTACAGCAATCTACAATCTGAAATGGTATTAGCGACTGTGCACGAACGTTGGTTTCGGTTTTCACATGCGCCAGATTGTCATAAGTAGTTTGACCGCTGTCACCCGACGCGCCAGAGGAATAGCCGGCAGCCGGGCAGATACTGCGCCGCGGATGGTGCTGCTTATCGCAGCGCTGACCTTCCTGGCGTTCGGGTTGCGCCTGTACCGTCTCGATGCACAGAGTTTGTGGCTTGACGAAGGAAGCACCTGGGTCGAAGTGACCGGTAAGGGGTGGCTGGCGCTGTTCACCGAGTTGTTCAGCCCCAATGCCGGTTACCCGCTCTATCATCTGCTGGTGAAGGCGTGGGTTCTCGTCGCCGGTGATTCAGAGTGGGCGCTGCGTTTCCCTTCGGCGCTGGCAGGAGCGCTCGTCGTACCGGTGCTGATGGCAGCAGCGATCGAGGTGCGTGTCGATACAGGACGGGTCAATGCGAGGTATGCGCCGGCACTGACCGGCTTGCTGGCGGCGTTCTCGCCGTATGCCCTCTGGTACGCGCAGGATGCGAAAGTCTACAGCCTGCTCATCTTCGTATCGGCGCTGCTGATCTGGACGTTCCTGCGCGCCATGCGGCTGGAGACGCGCTGCGCCTGGTTTCTGTTTATCGGTGTGGCGCTGATCAGTGTGTTTGTGCACCGTCTGGCGCTGTTGTCGCTGGCAGGCGCGGCGTTCGTGCTCGCGCTGCATACGTGGCGTCAGAGCGCCGGCATCGGGCGCTGGCGATCTGCGTGGTGGGCGATCGGAGCGCTGGCGCTGAGTGTAACCGGTGTTGCAGGGGTGATACTGGCGACGCGCGATGAACGGATGGTCGGTGAGCGCAGCGCCGTCGGCACGCTCGAAGGACTCGGGTTTACCTTTGCCCATTTCAGTCTCAACCGCTGGCCCGGTGAACTGGACGGCTTCCTGGGATTGCCGGCACTGATCTGGTTGTTGCCATTTGCAGTCCTTTCTGTATGGGGCGGGCTCCTACTGCTGCGCGACATACGCGCCGGTCATCGCAGCGCTGGCGTGATCCTCGGTTTGTTGCTCGCGCCACTGCTGCTCTTCGCGATTGTCCATACGCTGGCGCCGGTGTACGAAGCGCGCTATGCGGCAGCGGCATTTCCGGCGTGGCTCCTGGTGGTAACCTACCCGTCGCTGACGAACCATCCATTCTCCCCATTCTCCGCTTCACGCGCGGTTGCACGTTCTACGTCACCGTCACCACACCACCCGCTTGCAGGCACACTGGGAGTCGTCTGCCTCCTGGCATGCGCGGCATCGCTCGTTCAACCGGGGAAAGGAGTGTTTAGCGGTGATCCGGTCAAAGAGCAGTGGCGTGAAGCGGTTGCCGCACTTGCCGCGCGCGTCCATCCCGATGATCTCGTGCTGGTGCATCCGCACTACGTCGAACCCATGTACGCCTACTACGCTCCACGGGTCACGCCCGATCCCCTGCCACATCCGGTCACATTCCCTGTCTTTGCAGAGGGTGATACCTGCGGCATCGTCAACCCAACGCGGCAACAGACCCTCGAATGCATCCGACGCCGGTTCGAACCTTTCTTCAATCAGCAGGCAACCGGAAAAAAACGTGCGCTCCTGCTCATCGCGCCAGACCACGCGCGGACGGTCGATCCGCCGCCGTTGCCGGTCGATCGTTTCGGCTGGGTGGGGTTGCGCTTTCAGTACCCGCAGCGCACCTGGCCCTGCGGTGGCGTGGAGTTCGTCGGCGTGCTCGTGATGTGCCAGAGTTTTCCTGAATTCTTCACTCCTGGCGGTTCAGGCGCCATTCCACAACCTATGCAGGCGCTTGATGCGCTGTTTGGTGGTGAGATCCGTCTGCGCGGTTTTACGCTAGCGCTCCATGGCGGCGTGGCGCGGGCAGGCGGTACGCTGCCGGTTGTCCTCTACTGGGAAGCAGTGACACCACCGACCCGTGACTATCGCATGTTCCTCCACCTCTGCCGTGACTGCACCATCCCCCCCCTGGCAAACGACGACGGACCACCGCTCGGCGGGTATGCGCCGGCCGGAATGACGACCACCTGGCGCGTCGGTGATCCGGTGCATGATGAGCGATCCCTAACGCTGCCACGCGACCTGCCGCCTGGTCGCTACACCCTGCTCATCGGCGTGTACAGCGGCGATGGATCACCCGCTTCGCGTCTGCCGATCACGCCGACTACGTCGACGTTGCCGGAAAACCGCCTCGTGCTTGGAGTTGTGGAAGTAACGGCGCCATCGGGGCGTTAAGTAGTGTCAGTCGGTAGGGCGATCGTGCTCGTTGGCGTTACTGCCACTGAGAGGCGCCTTTGTCATAGGCATTGTAGCAACCCCGTTCCGACTGCCAAACACATGACTCCAGGCGTAGGAGAGTTCGCCGCCGATCAGGAAAATCTGAAACGAGAGAAAGATCCACAGCAGCAGCGTCATTGCTGAGCCCAGCACCCCAAAAGACGAGAAATCGATCTGTGCGAAAATCAGCCCGACCAGACTCTGCAATGCTATGAACGCGATGGCAGCGCTCAGTGCTGCTGGCCACACATCACGCCAGGAAGGAAGATAATTGGGTAAGACCTTGTAGAGGAGTGAGAAGCCAACAGTAAGCAGCGCAACAGCAAGGGCGATCTGAAAAACCGGAATGAGCCGACTGTTGAGAGGTTGCCAGTCTGTGTAGGCTGCCAGTAACGAAAGGGCGAGATTCCCCAGCACGGCAGCAAGAATAAGAGCTGCAATTCCAAGCAACAGTGCGAATGATGTGAGCCGATCAACAATGATGCTCACGACGGCGGTCTTAATCCCGGCTTTGCGATCCGGTATTGATACGTCCCATATCTGGTTGAAGAACCGTGCCAGTGTGCTCAGTAGTCCGGTAGCAGAAAGGAGTAATGTTCCACTCCCCAGTAATCCGGCGCCTACACGGGTTTCTGAAAAATGGGTCAGGGTCTGAACAATCAGGCCGGCGATCTCGGGTGAGACAATAAGATCGATCTGCAGACGTTCTATGGTGAGGTGTTGCGGATCGATGATGAAACCAACAATGCTGAAGGCGACCAGGAGCAGAGGAAAGATAGAGAAAATCGCGAAGAACGATATCGCTGCCGCCATGTCGCCAACCCGATCACGCTGGTACCTGGTGAGCGTCAGACGGATCAGACGTATCACAGGCTCGGTATGCATAATCGCACCTTCGAGGCGCAGAGTCGCCCGGCATCTGCTGCCCGCCAGCTCAATAGAGCGGCGGGTAGCGCGCCGGTTCCGCCTCGGACATTAATGCGTAAACGGCGTCGAAGAGGTCCTCGGCGTTCGGTTTGGAGAAGTAGTCGCCATCACTTCCATATGCCGGGCGATGCGGCTGTGCGGTCACAGTGACCGGCGGAGCGTCGAGATGCCAGAAGCCGCCCTGCACTTCGATGACGTGCTGCAGCATGTATGCCGAAGCGCCACCCGGCACATCCTCGTCGAAAAAGATGATCCGACTAGTCTTCTCGAGCGACTCCAGAATGACGCCGTGGATGTCGAAGGGCAGCAGAGTCTGCACGTCGATGACTTCAACGTCGATCCCCACCTTTTCCAATGCCGTGGCAGCTTCGAGCGCAATCGCACAGCAGGCGCCGTAGGTCACAACCGTCACATCGTCGCCTGGACGCAGGATTTCGGGTACGCCGAGTGGGATGGTATGTTCGCCAATGTTTGCCGGCAGACGTTCGCGGAGGCGGTAGCCATTCAGCACTTCAACGACCAGAGCTGGTTCTTCGGCGCGCAACAGGGTGTTGTAGAAACCGGCGGCACGAGTCATGTCGCGAGGGACGCAGATGTGCATACCGCGCAGCAGATGCACCAGCGCTCCCATCTGTGAGCCGGAATGCCACACACCCTCCAGTCGGTGTCCGCGTGTGCGTACAATCACCGGTGCAGCTTGTCCACCACAGGTGCGCCAGTGCAGGTTTGCCAGATCATCACTGAGCGGGCTGATCGCGTACAGGATGTAGTCGAGATACTGAATTTCGGCAATCGGGCGCAAACCGCGCAGGGCCATGCCGATTGCCTGCCCGACAATGGTCGCCTCGCGAATACCGGTGTCACTAACCCGCAGTGGGCCATATTTCTGCTGCAGACCGGATGTTCCCTGGTTCACGTCACCCAGAGCGCCAACATCTTCGCCGAAGATGCACACGCGCGGATCGCGCGCCAGCCAGTAGTCGAAGGTTGCGCGCAGTATCTCGAACCCACGGACTTCCGGCGCACCATCGGCATAGCGGACAGGCGTTTCCGGCACGCGCGCGGCCGCCATGGCATCCTCACGGTAGAGATGCGACCCATAGCGTTTGCGCCCGCGGGCGACCTGCTCGTGATACCAGGATGCGAGACGTTCTCGCGCCGGTGTTGAGTGGCCGCGCGTCTGCACCAGCGCTGTATGGGCGGTTGCCAGCAATGTGCGTCGCAGCGGCTTGCGGGCAGTGCGCACTTCAGTTGCCATCCGCTGGAATGCTGCAGGATCAGGAGCTGTCGGAGCGACAGCTGCAATCAGATCGGCCAGTTCGCGCGCTTCGGCGCGTGGCTCAGCCAGGAACGCTTCCCAGGCGCGCTCACGGGCCGATTCGGCCTCAGTGCGCGTCTCAGACTCGATCGCGTCCAGTTCTTCGGGCGCTGCCAGACCGCGCTCCAGAATCCAGGCGCGCATCGCTGCGAGCGGGTCATGAGCGCGTTCCCATGCTAGACGTTCGGGCGATTTGTAGCGTTCGTGGCTGCCTGAGGTCGAATGCCCCAGCGGTTGAGTCATCTCGGTAACGTGCACGATTGCCGGAATGTGATAGACGCGCGCGCGCCCGGCAGCGCGCAGGAATATGTCGCGAAGAGTCGGGTAATCCCAGCCGCGCACCGTATAGAGGTCGAAGCCATGGTTGGCGCCAGGACGACGTCGGAAGCCTTCCAGTGCTGCTGACAGGTCGCCGCCGCTGATCTGATACTCGTTAGGGACGGAAATGCCGTAACCGTCGTCCCAGATCGCTATGACGGCAGGCGCACCGAGCACGCCAATGGCATTCAGCGCCTCCCAAAAAAAACCTTCGGCACAACTGGCGTTGCCGATTGTGCCGAAGGCGACTTCGTTGCCGTGGCGCGAGAAGTGTACAAGGTCGCGCAGGTCGTCGAGTTCGCGGTAGAGGCGCGATGCATACGCCAGTCCGACCAGGCGCGGCATCTGACCCGCAGTTGGCGAAATGTCAGCGGAACTCTGAGGTGTGGTCATTTGCGACACCCAGCGCCCCTGCGGGTCGAGGAGCCGGGTGGAGAAATGCGCATTCATCAGACGTCCGGCGCTGGAAGGTTCGGCTTCGATATCGGTATGACCGAAGAGTTGCGCGAAGAACTGCTGTGGGGTGAGCAGTCCGAGCGCAAACAGAAGGGTCTGGTCACGGTAATAGCCGGCACGGATATCGCCGGGACGCATTGCGCGGGCGAGCGCCAGTTGCGCCACTTCCTTGCCGTCGCCGAAGATGCCAAACTTGGCATTGCCGCTCATCGCCTCGCGTCGACCGATCAGACTGATCTGGCGGCTCAGCCAGCCCAGGCGGTAATCTGAAAGCGCTTCTTCTCGCGTGAACGTGAGTGACGAACGTTCGCGAACGTCGAACGTAATATCTTCGATCATAGCATTTCCTCCGGAGCATCATCGGTCCGAATGACAGGCTGTTGCTGTAGGTAACGGATGCGGAGATCATCGGGATGTCTTCACCTGGAAGAATGCTGTTACATCAGATGCAGCAGGATACCTTCTTCCGGTGATCCCTGTTTCAATCTCTCTCTTTAGAATAACCAGGGAATGCAGGGATGTCCAGTCTTTTTTGAGGGCAAAATACTGATGCAGATTCTGCCTCGTGTGGTCATCACATGCTCCGGACATGCACTCTGCCGTCGTGACGGTTGAGACCTCTCGTAAGGATGTCTTTCCTTCCCCAGTTTTCCTTATTTATAGTTGACAAATAGTGTTTATTAGAATATACTAACCGAAACCATTAGTGTTTGATTTCTTTCGCCGAATCGGAATGCAGCACCAGCGCCATGTCTCTGGCGTCTGGACAGGAAAGGTCATGCCAGTTCCACTGCTTGAAGCGCACTCGCTCGGCTACCGTGTGGAATCTCGCACGTTAATCGATGACGTCTCGTTGAGTGTCGGTGCTGGCGAAGTCATCGCAATCGTCGGACCGAATGGCGCCGGGAAAAGCACATTGCTCAGCCTGTTTGCCGGCGATCTGCAACCGACAACAGGGTGCATCGTTCTCAATGGTGTTCCACTATCGCAGCTGAGTGCAGCCGATCAGGCATTACAACGCGCAGTGCTGCGCCAGCGCGTCAATGTGACCTTGCCGTTTACGACGTTTGAGGTCGTACTTATGGGGCGCACACCGCACCTACGCGGAAGACCGGAGGGGTCGGCAGATATTGCCATTGCCCAGGAAGATCTTGTCCGTACCGAAATGGCGCCGTTTGCACAGCAGTTGTTTCCGACCCTTTCAGGCGGTGAGCAGACTCGCGCCAGTATGGCCCGCGTGTTAGCGCAACGCGCTCCGCTTCTGCTGCTGGACGAACCCACTGCTGCGCTCGATCTCCGTCATCAGCATGGTGCGCTGCGCCTGGCGCGCATGACGGCGAGTGGTGGCGGAGCTGCAGTCGTTGTGCTGCACGATCTCAACCTGGCAGCGGAATATGCTGACCGGATCGGCGTCATGCACCAGGGGAGACTGGTCGCGATCGGCGGCGCCTGGGATGTGTTGCGTTCAGAGTTGCTCAGCGATGTGTATGGCATCACGGTCACGGTTCTTCCGAATCCGCATACAGGAGCTCCATTCCTGTTAACACTGCCGGTTTGATCGTCTTCTTTTACGCAGGAGGCATCGTATGACACGCTTCATACGCCGTCCACGCATATCGATACACTGTTTGCGCCGGACACTGATCGTCTTCTGTCTAGGGCTGGCTGTACTACTCTCGGCGTGTGGAACAGCGACTTCATCACCCGCCGCGACGTCGTCTCCGGCTCTTCCCCCCACCACAGCAGCACCTGCGTCTCTGCCGAACGAAACCCATGCACTCTCTGGCGAGGCGGAACCGCAACTGCCGACAATGGTGTTCGATTATCAGGGAGAACGTATCACGATCGCCTCCATCGAGCGAATCGTTAGCCTGAATGGTGATATCACCGAAATTATTTTCGCGCTTGGGATGGGAGAGCATGTTGTCGGCGTCGATAGCAGTTCAACGTATCCGCCTGAACGCACGAAGGCATTGCCAAACATCGGCTATCAGCGGCGATTGAGCGCCGAGGGTATTCTGGCCCTCAATCCAACCCTTGTCATTGGTGATGAAGCGGCTGGTCCGCCGGAGGTGTTGACGCAGGTCCGCGCTGCTGGTGTGCCGGTAGCGCTTACAGCCGATCCGCCGACACTCGACTCACCGACGCAAAAGATACAGTTTGTTGCACAGGCGCTTGGCGTTCCACAGCGCGGTGAACGTCTCGTTGCGCAGGTCAACGCTGAAATTGCTCAAGCTCGCGATCTGGCGCAACGGATAACGAATCCGCCTCATGTGCTGTTTCTGTATCTACGAGGGACGGATGTGCAACAGGTTGCCGGGAGCAATACGCCGATTGACACCATGATTGTTGCGGCGGGCGGTCTCAACGCCGGTGCAGAAGCCGGAATCGTCGAGTTCAAACCGCTGAGTCCCGAGGTGGTGATTGCTGCTCAACCCGATGTCATTCTGGTGCTGGAGAAAGGATTGGAGTCGGTCGGCGGCGTCGACGGATTGTTGTCCATTCCCGGACTTGGCGACACACCGGCTGGAAAACAGCGCCGCATCATCGCGCTTGATGATCTCTATCTGCTCGGAATGGGTCCCCGTACCGGGCAGGCGCTTGCTGATCTTGCAATTGCATTCTATGAGACTCCGGCCAGAGGGAGTCAGCCGTGAGTACGGTTCCGACAGTTCAAACGCGCGTGATGGGTCTTGACCGCACGGGATGGCGACGTGTGGGGTTGCTTCCGGCACTGATGGGGCTGTTGCTGGCGACAGTATTGCTTGGCGCCGGCATTGGGCCGGTCGCTGTGCCGCCGGATGCTATGGTCGCTATTCTGTTGCACAAGATCGGCATCTCGATCGATATTCCTTTCAACACGCAACAGGAAGCGATCTTTTGGGCGATTCGCTTGCCGCGAGTGTTGCTTGCCGTTTTGGTCGGTGCTGCACTGGCAGTAAGCGGCGCCTTGCTGCAAGGTGTGTTCCGCAACCCTCTGGCTGATCCAGGTTTGATCGGGATCAGCAGCGGAGCAGCGCTCGGTGCAGTGTCGGTCATCGTGCTAGGTCTTTCGTCGTTTGGGCTACTGACCCTGCCGCTGGCAGCCTTTGTCGCCGGTGCTGCAACGACGTTTCTGGTCTATCGGCTTGCCCAACGCCATGGGCGAACCGATGTTGCTACGTTGCTGCTGGTCGGTCTGGCGCTCAATGCGCTGGCTGGCGCTACAACGGGGTTGCTAACCTATCTTGCCGATGACGCGCAGTTGCGATCGATCGTGTTCTGGACAATGGGCGGGTTAGGCGGCGCCTTGTGGGAAACATTGGTCGTCGCCGCGCCGTTGACAGGCATTTCGCTGCTTCTTGCGCCGCGTCTGGGACGGGCGCTCAACCTGTTTGCGCTTGGCGAAATCGAGGCGCGCCATTTAGGCATCGACACCGAGCAGGTCAAACGGGCGGTCGTGTTGCTGGCAGCGCTCGCAACCGGCACATCTGTGGCACTGACAGGTCCTATCGGATTTATTGGATTAATCGTACCACACATCGTGCGTCTGCTCGCAGGACCGGATCACCGGCTTGTGACGCCTGCCTGTGCGCTCGGCGGCGCTAGTCTCCTGGTGCTGGCGGATCTTCTGGCTCGCACCATAGCAGCACCGGCTGAGATTCCGGTTGGGTTGATAACTGCCTTTGCCGGCGGACCATTTTTCCTGGTATTAATCCTGCGTGCCAGGCGACAGTATGGATGGGGATAAGCATCTCGTGATCGGGGAAACTATGGATTTTCGTTCCGCTCCATACCAGGTACTGGCTCACAATGGACGCAACTGGCATATCCTGCTTTTGAGCGATGGGCGATTGCAACTGGACTTCGGTCCCTTCGCTATGGCAGTACTTCAGGATGATTTCTGCCTGCTGCATGGCCTGATTGAAGCGGCCTTGCACCACGGTCAAGCGACAACGGGCTGTGTCGCACATGCTGGTGTTCAGCGCAGCATCTGGGTCGACACGACATACGGTGCATTGTTGTTGGTGTTCGATGGTGTCGTTATGCGATTTACTCCCCAGGAACTGCTTATCTTTGCGCGATTGTGCCGTGAAGCGAGCCAGAAACTGGTGCTGACGCCTCTGCCACTGCCGCTGGCATGTGATATGAATTGACACGGAGAAGGACGGCATCTGCTAGAAAGGAATTCGGTTCATGCTGCAGCAACTCGGCTCCATCGGGAAATTGCTGGTTGGGATCTGGATGGCAGGAGTAACCATTGCAACATTCGTTATTATCCCACCCTACCAGGGGCTTGGAGATGCAGGAAGGATCGTCATCGTTCATGTGCCGACTGCGTGGGTGGCGGTGATCGCGTTTACAGTATCAGCCGTGTATAGTGCACTCTACCTCCGAAGGCGTCTCCCTGTCGATGATGCGAAGGCGACAGCTGCTGCCGAAGGCGGATTGATCTTCACGCTCCTGGCAACATTGACCGGTATGGTATTCTCGCAGATTGCCTGGGGTGTTTTCTGGAATTGGGATCCACGGCAGGTGACGATACTGGTGCTGCTCTTGATCTATGCTGCGCTCTTCGCACTGCGCAGCGCGATCGATGACCTCGAGCGACGACGACGTCTGGCAGCGGTCTATAGTTTGTTTGCGTTCGTAACGATGCCGTTTCTGATGTTTGTCGCTCCGCGCATGGCTGAAAGCACACTGCATCCGAATTGTGCATTTATCAAGGGGAGCGACTGTGATGGCATCACGCTCCAGGTTGGGCACGTGGGCTTGCTCGGCGATCAGAAAGTTCAGTTGTTAGGAATTGAACAGCAGGGTGACATTGTCGTCGCTCAGGTGAAAGTCAGCACGCCTGGTCTGGCAAGCGAGGCGATCCTGCAGCCCGGCTACGATCTGGCGACGCGCAGTTATACCGATCGACCAACCTTCCCTGGGCAACGCTTTACCCTGGCTATCGAAGCGGTCAATCTGGAACGCGGTGAGGTGCGCATCAATATGGAAGCGCCGGGAAGCGGGTTGCTGGCGAATCAGCGTACCTTATGGGTCTTTCTGGCAGCGAATATCGGCTTCACGATGCTATTTGTCTGGATGTTCCTGGTTCGTTCACAGGTCTTGAGTCTCGAAGTCCAGATAGCACAGCGAAAGGTGGCGCTGGCATGAGCGAGAGTACCGCTGCAATCTATATCTCGATGGCGACAGTGCTGTTGGTGTGGGTGACGATTGCTGTGTACCTGGTACAGGTCGGCGCTCAATTGCGGGCTATGCAGAATGATCTAAAGGGTGATCCGCCAGGTCCTGTGCAGCGATCGGAAGAAACGACATCTCAGTCAACTGCTGCGCCAGAATCGCCATCGGTTGCTGCCGATCAGTGGACATGGATGGCGTGGTATGGATCTCTGACCTATGGTTGTACCGCAGCGCTCGAGATGCTTTCTTCCGTGCGTGAGACCATCCCAGAACAGCAACTGGATCGTTGGCAGAATGATGCAATACCAGTTTCAGGTGAGTCACGCTGCGCGCAGCAGTACGTCACAGCGCGCCGGGACGCCGTGCATGACAATCTCCAATCTACAATGGTATAACTGTTCGCGATTGGGGGTTTGGGGGAGGCCCCTGCGATCAAGAGTTGGCGGCGGGATGGCTGTCACAAGCGCGACGAGACGTTGTCCCGCCGATGCAACAACATAATTGTTATGGTGTGTGTGAACACGCACAACAAGGAGAGGAAATGGCATGATCACAACCGCCAATCGAATTTTTGTCAATCCCGATTACGCAGCACTGTTCGAGGAGAACTTTCGTAACCGCGCCGGGCTGGTCGACAGAATGCCGGGCTTCGTTAGCAACCAGTTGCTGCGTCCGGTCAACCCTGGCGACCCATACATTGTTCTGACGGTCTGGGAGAGTCGGGAGCACTTCGAGAACTGGGTGCGTTCAGATGCGTTTCGTCAGGGGCACGCGCGTTCGAGCAGTTTACCTCCTGAAACATTCAGTGCGCCGAGCAAACTGGAGTTGCATGAGATCGTCCTCGATACCAGTCGTCCCGATCTGGTTCCCGAACCGCGCGGCAGGCCGTTTCGGGCGCACGATTAGTGTCTGAGGCGAACAGGAGCGCTATGAAACGGATAACAGGAGACTCACCGGATGTCCTGAAGAGCAGTGTTGGCACGTCAGGACTGTTCGGCGCCGTTCTCCTCTGCGTTTTGCTTGTGATGAGCCTGGCGCTGGGTGTCGTGATGCTTCCGCCAGACCGGTTGCTGTCTGCTCTTGTTGCTCCGACCGCCGATCCTGTTGCTGCTGCCATTGTGATGAATGTGCGGCTTCCCAGGACGCTCATCGCATGCTGCGCAGGCATTCTGGCGGCGCTGGCAGCGTTGAACCTGGGGCGTGTGATTGAAGTTGAGGACGTCTATGATCCGGGCTGGAGCGGTGTCTTGCCGTTGAGTGCACTGGGCGCGGTTGTGATGCTGATCATTGCCAGGGATGGTCAATGGAGCATACTGGGAGCATTGATCGGCAGTATCATAGGTGTCTTGCTCTTCATGACGGCGCGCCGTCGTCTCCGGCGCCTGTGGCAACAGAGAGTCGTCAGCTGGGGAATAGCGATCGGTGCGCCTGCACTGGCGTTTGCCTTGCTGATCGGGGAGGTGCGGATCGCTACCTGGGTGCGCTGGTGTATTGGCAGTCTGGAACAGCGCGACTGGCAGACATGGAGGAGTGTCTGGCCCCTGTTCCTCGTCGCTATACCGGTTGCTGTGATGAGCGCACAACGACCAGGACGGTCGTGGCTTCATCTGGCAGGTGCAGTTCTTGCTTCTGCTGCGGTTGTTACAGCCGCTGGCGCCATTGGATGGATTGGACGGATAGCAGCGTGCTGGGCGAGCTCCATGTCCGGTCCGGGTCTCCGGCGAACAGTGATCGCCGGATTACTGGGCGCTGTGCTGCTGATGGGGGTCGATCTGGGTGCACGAGGGCTGACAATGTTCATCCCATCACCTGGACTGATCGGCGAACTGCCGGTGGGCGCCGTTTTGATTGTCCTGAGCATCGCGTCGTTTCTGATCGAGCGAGTCCGTTTGCTTCGCCAGGAGTAACGTGTATGCTATAATCCATTTACCGCTGCACTGGAACGCAAGAATCGACGCCTGAAAGGGGCCTGGAAACGGAAACCACTATGGCAGTTGCAGATGCTGTTGATCGCATGATGGCGCGGATGCTCTTTGTGACGCTTCCTCCGCCGGCTGAGGAAGACGTGATGCCGGAAGAAGCGAAGGAAGGGCGCACCATTGGGCTGGCGCTGGTTATTTCCGGGTTGAGGTGCACCCTACAGTACCTGGTTCTGCCGATTGTTCTGCCACTCATCGGGCTGGCGGGCAGTTTCTCGCTGGTCATTGCAATGGCGCTGGATGTCGTTGCATTGTGGTTGCTTATTTCCGGTTTACGCTATCTCTGGCGCACGCGCCATCCGCATCGCTTTGATATGCTGCCGGTATCCGCTGCCATTCTGGCAGTCATCGTCGGTTCATTCGGTTATGATGTCTGGCGATTGATCGGTTCATGATCGCAACACTGGCTTCCCTGACCCTGCTGGCAGCGCTGCTGACGCTGATGCGATGGCATCTGGGCATTGCCAACGAGGATGGATCACATGATCCTGCGACGCCGTTCGTGATCGGTGATCCGTCCCTCGCACAGGCGATCTATGGCCGTCTGAGCGCTGCAACGCCGTCCGCTTATTATACGTTCTCGGTTCCCAGTGCGCTCAGTGTGCGTCTGATGCTCCTCATTCCCGACCGGGACTATCAGTCGGGCTTTCGCGCGCAGGTGACGCTCTTCGGTCCGGCTCTTCCATCGGAAGGAATGATACCGGACACGCAATCGGCGCAACTGGTGATTGCTGGCCGCGCCTACCGCCTGGTTCAGACATATGTGCCACCGCTGCCCTGCGCTGGCGCCTACCGGATTGAGGTTCGTTGCGTAGCTGGCAGCGGCGTCTATTGCCTCTGCATCGGCACACGCGAGGGTGGGCACGCCGACGCACTCATGCGCGAGCGCATCGAGCGTTTGCTGGACGGTCGGTAAATAGTGGTGCTCCATTGCCGCAACCATATCGAGCGTACAGACGGGGACCGCAATGACATCACGGATTGTGCGTCTGACAGGAACTGACGCAGTCGATCACGATCACAACAACAATGGCGTTGCAAGCCTCGAGCGATCCTGCCTGGAGGTTATAGCGATACTGAACGAACGGCATGAGCCGGTGATGACTGCACAGATCGTGCACTGGCTGCGAAACTGTGCGCTGGCGCCATCAATTATGCTCGCACTGCAGCGGCTGGAGCAGAAGTGTCTCATCAGGCGTGATGACACAACGGTCGTTCATTTAACCGAAGCAGGCAACATCGCAGGCGCGAACATTCTTCGTCGCCGTCGCCTGCTCGAACGGTTCCTCTGTGATACGCTCAACGTACCCTGGCACGAAGTCTATCGTGAAGCAAAACATCTGGAACCACTCCTTTCTCCGGTGATGGAAGCGCGGATCGAGGAAATGACCTCTCATGCAACGGTTTGTCCCTATGGAAATCCTATCCCTGGACGAAGTGAGACATCGCCCGATGAACAATTGCTGGTGACAGCGCCGATCAACAGCTGGTTCATCATCTCGCGGATTGATGAGGAAGCCGGTGAAGACAGTTGTGCACTTCAGTTTCTCTGGACGCGCGGGCTGCGTCCGGGGACGCCGCTCATCCGTCGTCCTGACGGGCACGATGGGATGGTTGTGCAGCGCGCTGACCGGCACGTCATTCTTTCGCGTCGGATAGGGCGGTTTTTGTGGGGGCGCAATAAACTGTGATTAAACGCTGATCGGCAGACGTTGCAGCCCACGTAACCAGGTCACCGGTTTCCACTGCGGTTGATCGGTTGCCAGATCGATGTCGGGCAGATATTCCAGCATGTGACCGAAGGCAACTCGCGCCTCAATCCGCGCCAGCGGCGCTCCCAAACAGTAGTGGATCCCTGAGCCAAACCCCATATGCGGGTTGGGATGGCGGGTAATATCGAAACGATCCGGGTCGGGGAACAACGATGGATCACGGTTTGCAGCGCCGAACATCAGGCTGATCTGCTGTCCCTGTTCGATACGTTGCCCTGCAATCTCGAAGGTCGCTGCTGCGAAGCGTGGTGTCGAACGTTGCACCGGGCTTTCGTACCGCAACATTTCCTCGATCGCAGATGTGAGGTATTCCGGGTGTCGCTGCAGCAGACTCAGTTGATCGCGCTGCCGCAGCAGCGTCAGTAACCCATTGCCGATCAGGTTGACCGTCGTCTCATGCCCTGCAATCAGCAGCAGGACGCACGTGCCCAGCAATTCATCCTCATTCAGGCGATCTTCCGCATCACGCGCAGCGATCAGCGCACTGATCAGGTCGTCACGCGGATGCTGACGGCGCTCGCGAATAAGCGCCGTGAAATAATCCACCAGCGCTGCCATCGCTTCCTGTGACCGATGCGCCGCCTCTTCGCCGCCGAGCACCGAGTCGCTCCCGATCATGATCTGATCCGACCACGCACTGAAACGCTCATGATCCTCGAATGGTACACCGAGCAGTTCTGCAATCACGATGATCGGCAGCGGTCGGGCGTAGTCCGCGATAAAATCAGCCGTACCACGTTCGCGTATCTGGTCGATCAGGCGCCGACTGATCTGCTCGATGCGCGGCTCGAGGTTCTGGATGCGGCGCGGCGTGAATGCGTGACTCGCAAGTCGCCGCAGCCGCGTGTGGTCTGGCGGGTCGCGCTGCAGCATCGCCCTGTCGAGCGGGGTCAGGCTCTCCGGTGGCGCAATCCGGCTCGTATCCTTGAAGACGGGTGCGTGGTGCAGAACGAACGCGACATCACGATACCGCGCCACGCACCACATGCCACCCGGCTGATGCACGTGCGGCAGCCAGAATACCGGCGTTTGCTCTATCAGGCGCCGATAGACAGGGTATGGATCGGCAAGGAATGCGGCGCTTGCCAGTTCTGTTGCGATTGAAGAACTCATACGCGCATTATTATTATTATACCAGTTCTGTGTGCT
>JBEPYG010000051.1:0-16919 GCA_041641515.1 Roseiflexus sp. | reverse complement strand
CGCCGAACCGGCGGCAGCTGCGGCGACTGCGCCAGCGCACCGCCAAAGACATCAGGACGTTGCAGCGCAATCATCAACGCGCGAGTTGCGTTCTCATCGGCGCCGCCAATAATCCGATCGATCGGGTCGTTCGATGTGGCGTACTGCGCATCGATCCAGGGCACGACATCATCGACGACAAAGCTCGTGACCATTGCAAACGACGCGCGCAGCGGCGGAGGCTCGATCAGCACTGCAATGACAGGCGACATTTCTTGCGCATCGATCAGCAAATCGAGCAAGAGCGGCAGCTCTGCCGAGAGCAGATACGCCTCACCATCGAGCAGATACACCGCTGGATACCGTCGTGTCGCAGGATCATATCCCGGCGGGAGATAGACCCACACCCGCCGCCAGCAGCCGGTCGCTGCGCTCCAGACCACATGCGCCCCTGCAAACATCGGTGTTTCGGCGTATGCATCGAACCCGGCCACCAGCGGCGCAGCGCCGGGCATCTCGAGCACCGACATCATCCGCAGCGGACTGGTCATAATCATCCGTTGCGAGTTCAGCGGATCGGGCAGACACCGATCGATCCATCGCGTGCGCGCCGCAGTTTCTGGCGCATCGACTGCAAACGCATACGCAATATGCGCATCCAGCGGCAGATACGTCGTCAGGTAGAAGAGATCGCTCCCCTGCAATCGTGTCATCCGCGTCTGATCCGGGCGATAGCCAAGAACGTCGCCGACGACCGACACCGATTGAGCGATGGAACTGCGGAACAACCAGGTAACGGCGCCGTCATACTCGATGAGGGGCGCCGGCGTATCGCCGCCAGCTGCCAGAAACTCATCGATCAACACAGCAATGGTTTCAGGCGATGCATCATTGGACACGCGTCGCTCAACTTCGGCGCGCAGATCGGTGAACGTCGGACGGAACAGGGCGCTGCCGCTCATTCAGAACCTCCTCGCAACGACATCAGACTTCTGCAACGCCCCGACGAGCGCTGCGAACTTCTGCATACGTACCGTTATCGAGGGTTGATGAGGTACGCGCCTCACGCAGCTACTCCTGCGCCAGTTCCTGTTCCAGCGCCTGTTGCACAGCCTGCGGATTCGCCTGACCACGTGTGGCCTTCATCACCTGACCGATCAGGAATTTGATGGCCGTCCCCTTGCCACGCCGATATTCTTCGACGACTTTCGGGTTGTTGGCGATAGCCTGCCGCACCAGATCCGTCAGAGCATCACCTGCGCCAATCACTGCCAGACCGCGTTCAGCGACAATGGTTGCCGGCGAGCGCCCTTCACGGAACGAAGCTTCGAACGCTTCTTTGGCGCTGGTACGTGTAATCACACCCTGGTTCAGCAACTCCTGAACTTCACCGATGTACCCGGCGCGCAGCCGTTGCGTGGCGCTTTCGAGCGTTTCGCCGGTTTCCTTCAACAAACGGAAGAACTCGCC
This sequence comes from Roseiflexus sp., assembly GCA_041641515.1. GTDB lineage: Bacteria > Chloroflexota > Chloroflexia > Chloroflexales > Roseiflexaceae > Roseiflexus. The sequence continues at coordinate 15,470 of JBEPYG010000051.1, read as the reverse complement.
GGTCATCCAGTTCGCCACGTCCTTCGGGGTCACACCGCGTGCGCGCGCTGCCGCGACCGCCTGCTCATAGAAATCCGAAACCGCGCGCTCATCGGTCAATATGCCCGCGTCATACGCGGTCAGTCCATACTCTTCGACAAAACGTTGGCGACGCGCATCGGGCAATTCGGGCAACTCAGCGCGCCGTTCGGCGACCCAGGCATCGGTCAGGCGCAACGGCGGAATATCCGGTTCCGGGAAATAGCGGTAATCCTCGGCAAACTCCTTCGTGCGCTGCGCGACCGTCGTGCCGCTAGCTTCGTCCCAGCCGCGCGTCGATTGCACAATCGGCTCACCAGCTTCGAGCGCCCGAATCTGGCGTTCGATCTCATACGCCAACGCCCGTTCGACAAAGCGAAACGAGTTGATATTCTTGATCTCGACTTTGGCGCCATACTCCTGCTGCCCAACGGGGCGTACCGAGACATTGGCATCGCAGCGCAATGCACCCGACTCCATATCGCCGCTGTTGACGCCAATCCAAACCAGGATCTGGCGCAGTTTCTGGAAGTAGCGGCGCGCCTCTTCTGGCGAAGCAATATCCGGTTTCGAGACGATCTCCATGAGCGGCACGCCGGCGCGATTGAAATCGACCAGCGAACCACCGTCGTTCGTGTGGATCAATTTGCCCGTGTCTTCCTCGATATGCACGCGCGTCAGCCCGATCCGTTTCGGACCGTTGTCTCCTTCGATATCCACCCATCCATCGACGCAGAGCGGATCATCGTACTGGCTGCGTTGATAGCCGGATGGCAGGTCGGCATAGAAGTAGTTCTTCCGGCTGATGATATTCTCGTGGGAGATGCGACAGTTGAGCGCCAGACCGGTGAGCGCGGCAAGTTCGATAGCGCGCCGGTTGGGCGTCGGCAGCGCACCGGGCAACCCCATACAGACCGGGCAGACGTGCGTATTCGGTGGCGCATCTGCATAATCGGCGCTGCACCCGCAGAACATCTTCGAGCGCGTCAGGATCTGCGCGTGGATTTCGAGTCCGATCGTCACCAGATACTTCATGCGTTTCCCCGCAATGCTGCTGTCTCTCTGAGGCGAACATAGCCGCCGGGCGCGCGGGCGTCTCGCCCGCTTCCCCAGGTCCTGTCTTTATCGCGGCAGTGTGCGCCATGCGCAGGACTGTCCGCCAGCATTATAGCATCAGCCAAGCTTGTACCCGATCTGACGCAGGAAGCTTTTGCGCCAGGCGATATCCTCTTCGCCTTCGACCCCTGCCGGAGCATTGCCATCGATAACACCGAGAATGCCGCGCCCCTGATCTGTCACGGCAACGACGACTTCGAGCGGGTTGGCGGTGGCGCAGAAGATGCGGCACACTTCTGGAACTGCTTTGATGGCATTGAGGACATTGATCGGGTAGTATCCCGCACCCAACACGACAAGAAACGAATGCCCGGCGCCAATGGCCAGGGCATTGCGACGCGCCAGATCGATCAGCGCCTCATCAGAGCCGCTCCAGCGCACCAGGCATTTGCCCGACGCTTCGCAGAACGCCAGACCAAACCGGATGCCCGGAACCGTGTTGACCAGCGCCTCATGGATGTCTTCGACGGTCTTGATGAAATGGGTCTGCCCCAGAATGATGTTCAGACCATCCGGGTTTTCGACCCTGACGGTTGTTAGTTGCATATGCGCCTCCTGTCATAGACGATGTCCACCGCCAGACACTGTTCACCCATTTCGTCCCTGGTTTTTTGCGTCGGCGGGGCGACATGCTACGCCGCTCGCGAAAGCTATCCCGCCGCCGGTTCTTGATCGCGAGAGATTTCCCCGAACCCCCGATCGTGCACGGTTTGCGCTGCCGGAAATGTTTGACGCTCCCTGCGGCGGTTGGTATAATCGGCGTAATTATAGAATAAGAACGCTCCATGTGCAGGAGATGCCCCCAATGGACCCGAGTTACTTCATCACTCCGAACCCCAACTTTGGCGCCCCGGAATGGGTCTTTTTTATTGCTCAGTTCGTGGTGGCCATTGCCGGCGCCTATCTGACCTTCATGCACAGCGACACAAACCCGGTACGCGGGCCGGCGTTACGCCGTCTGGGGTACGCAATGCTCATCCTGGGTCTGATCGGGGCAATCATCGGTGCGCTGCGGCGCAGCGCCATCGAGCCATTCACTGCGCCATACTGGATAACGATAATTACGGTTCTATCCGTCGCGCTGATCATCTATGCCATCTACTACGCCAGGTCGGTGTACCCTGGCCGTCTGGCGGCGTGGGAAGCGTCGCAGCGTGGCAGGGGAGCGCGAGCCGCCGCGCGTCCGCAGCCGACGCAACGCACAGCAGTGCGTGAAGGCGCAGTACGCGAAGAAAAGGTTCCTACCAACGGCGCCGCGCCGCGACCGTCGAGCGGAAGACGCGCCGCCCGACGGGAGCATAAGCGCCGGAACAAGTGACAGGGCGCGCCCATTGCGCAACCGGCAAGGTTCCCTTCCACAACCTTTGGTTTTTGCTGCCTGCCCTGTTCCCAAAGGCTTTTGCGCCTCACCCGAATGTTGCTCGCCGCAGCATCAGGAAACCGCCGATCCGATACGCCAGCGTCGCCTCGATCCGGTAGGGTCCGCCGGGAACGCCGGCGAGCGGCGCCTCGACAAACTCCTGATCGCCGCCGATGGTAGCGCTACCGGTGGCGCCATATGAACCGGTCACGTCCAGGACGACACACTGCGGGCGCGCGCCCCGCGCGTACAGAAGCGAGATGCTCGCCACCGGCGGCGTTGCTGCACTGACATGTGTGACCCGCGCCAGACGCAATCGCGCGGGGCGCGCGCCGACGATCAGCGCCGCTGTCGCCAATACTCCGATGCCGATCGCCCCCCAACGTCGCCACTGCATCGCAATATCCCCTACGCCACACCGATGTCCCACGCCGCTTTCAGGTCTTGCGCCGAATAGCGACGAAATGCCAGGATGGTGTTGGTGCGTCTGATGCCGTCAATCCGCGCCAAGCTCTCGGGCACGACTTCGGCGAGGTGTTCGTACTCCGCCAGCCGCAGCACCGCAATAATATCGAAGTCGCCGGTGACGCTGTAGACTTCTGCAACATTCGGCAGGTTTGCGATCGTCTGGGCGATCTGCGCGATCTTCGCCGGTTCAGCCTGAATGAGCACGAAAGCGGTAAGCATCGAGGTTCCTTTCCATTTCTCGTGTATAATTGGCGCTGTTCTTGCGTGGATCCCGGAGCAACTGCGACACGTCCGCTATGATAGCAGGTTGAGCCACATACGCAACTCCTAATCGGGTGCATCAGCGCAAATGGGAGCAGGGTGGAAGAAACCATGACCGATGACAGATGCGCGGAGCGCAATAACCTTGTCGAGCCGAGTAGCGGTTTCTCCTGGCTGTGGCGCTACACGACAGCTCAGTGGAATCGGCTCTTCGGCTTGAACATCAGCCGTATCGACGATTTGCTGTACGTCGGCGGCGCATTTGACGCGAATCAGTGGCCTCAATTGTACTCACTCGGCATTCGTGCTGTGCTGAGTCTGCAGGCGGAGCGCGAGGATGCGTTCGAGGGACCGCCGCCAGAGCGCACGCTACGCCTAGACGTGGTCGACTTTCACCCGCCAACCATCGAACAATTGCATCGTGCAGTCGCGTTTGTGAGCGCCGCGCACGCCGACGGTCTGCCCACCCTGATCCACTGCCACGCCGGAGTTGGGCGTGCACCACTGACAACAGCTGCATATCTGGTAGCACAAGGCATGACAGGCGCCGAGGCGCTCGAACATGTGCGTCGCGCACGCCCAATCATCGATCTGAATGAGCGCCAGATGCAACGATTGTTCGAGTGGGAGCAGGCAGTGCGTGGTTGATCTGCTATAATTGCCGCCCTGATGAAGCTTTTCAACATCACGCTCAAGACTGGTTTGCTTCGCTCAGACGGATGGGCGACGCGATACGCTCTCTTTCCGGTATTGCTGGCATTCGGATGGATGACGGCAGTCGCGGTTTTTGGTTCGTCCGACGTTCTCGTCTGGGCGCTTTCGAGCGCCGGAAGACTGGCATTGCTTGCAGGTGCAGCACTGGCGCTCTGGATCGTTCCGGGCATGGCGCTGATCAGCTTGCTCTGGCGCGATCACACCTTGAGCGCTATCGAGCGCATCGGCGTGGCATGGGGCGTTGGAGCGGCGCTCCCGCCGCTCCTGTTGCTGCTGGCAGATCTCGTGAGTCTGCCCTGGAATCGCATCACCACGTTCGCATATGTGGTTCTTGCTGCCAGTATCTGGTTGATCACAATGCGACGCCGCACGAAAGCGTCAGAACATGCGCCTCCGAACAATCCGACGAACAGAAGGACTGCTCCAGGCGCTGTCGTCGCCCTGATGATCGGTCTGCTGGCGCTGGCACTGCTGGCACGCCTCTATACCACGCGCGATATGCTGGTCGGGTCGAATGTGGATAGTTACCATCACACCCTGATCGTCCAGCTCCTGGTCGAACGTCAGGGGCTGTTTCAATCGTGGGAACCGTATGTGCCGCTGGCAACACTTACATACCATTATGGCTTCCATGCGAATGCAGCGTTCGTTCACTGGCTGACCGGCACGCCGGCGCCACGCGCAGTGGTCGAGGTCGGGCAGATGATGAATGCAGCTACGCTTCTGGCTGTCTTCGTCTTAGCCGTTCGGCTGACCGGCAGTGCGATCGCTGGCGTGTGGGCTGCGCTCGTGGTTGGGTTCTACAATACGCTGCCAGCCTTTCTGACGTTCTGGGGGCGCAATCCATTCGTCACCAGCCATATCATCCTCGTCGCTGTGCTGATCGCCTGGATGGCCGCGATCGAGGCGCCGCGCCGCGACTGGCGTCTGATGGCACTGGCGGGCATTGTAAGCGCCGGGCTGGCGCTGAGCCATTATCAGACGACGATCCTGGCAGCGCCGATGCTCCTGATCTATCTTGTCGCGTTCCGTTTGCACGCTGCACCCCGCGACATTCTTGCAACCCTGGGGCGTGCCACGATAATTGGCGCGGTCACCTTGGCGCTGATACTGCCGTGGCTGCTGAATGTGACGGGTGGGTATCTGGACCGCAACGTGGCGCATGCGACTCGACCGGAAGCTGCAGCCGGTCAGATTCTGGCAGCAGCAATACCGTCCATTGCACCGCTCTATCTCAAGGGTCCGGTGATTGCCGCAGCACTGATCGGCGCATTGCTGGCGGCGCGGCAACGCGCGTGGCGCGCACTCTTGCTTGCCGGATGGGTTCTGACCTCGCTGGTGATCGCTATGCCGCATCTGGTAGGGTTACCGGGAACCGGTGTGGTCCAGGGGGATGTTGTCGCGATGATGCTCTACCTGGTGGTAGCGCCGCTGGCGGGCATCACCCTGGCATCGATCTGCGACATGCTGGAGCGCATGACAGCACAACTGGCAGTCTTTCCTATCGCAGCCGTCATCATCTTTGCCAGCGCCTGGGGCACTGGATGGCAGCGCGATCTGGTTCCATCATATATGCGGATGGTCACCCCCGCTGATGCACTGGCAATGGAATGGATCCGTGCACATACGCCGCCTGACGCGCGCTTCATCGTCAACAGTCACCCGATCTACGGCGGCGACATGATCGTTGGCACCGACGCCGGATGGTGGCTGCCGTTCTTTACCGGACGGCAGACGAATGTGCCGCCAATGACATATGGCAGCGAGTTGAGCACCGATCCGCAGTATGGCACAGCGATCCACACGCTGGCGCGCAACCTGCGACGCCGACCGTTGACGGACGGGGGAGCAGTGCAGATCGACCTGACACTGCCCGAAACTATCGATCGACTGCGCGATGCCGGCTATACCTTCGTCTACAGCGGCGCACAGTCGATTGCCGGTCCTGGCGGCATTCCCGCACCAGATCGGATCGATACTACCAGACTGCGTGAAAGTCCGCATTTCCGCCTGGTCTATGATGCAGGCGGGGTTGAAATCTTCGAGCTGGTAACGCAATGAAAATCACCCTGATCGGTCCAACGTATCCGTTTCGCGGCGGCATTGCACACTACACCACGCTCCTCACCCACCATCTCCGCCAGCACCACGATGTGCGGCTTATCTCGTACATCAAGCAGTACCCAAAATGGCTCTATCCCGGTAACACGGCGATGGACCCCAGCCCCGATGAAAGTGCGCTGCGGGTTGCGTGCGACCGGGTGTTGACGCCGATGAACCCGCTGACCTGGTGGCGCGCCTTTCGCATGATCCAGCGCGACAACCCGGATCTGCTGCTCCTGCAGTGGTGGACGCCATTCTGGTCGCCGATGCTGTTCGTCCTGACTCGTCTGGTGCGACGGTATACGAATATTCGCATTCTGTTCCTCTGCCATCATGTGATCGCTCCTGACGGCGGGATGTTCGACTGGTACCTGGCGCGGCGTATTCTGTGGCGCGGTCACGCATTCATTGTAATGAGCGAAGAAGACTTTGCGCTGCTCCGACGGGCGCTGCCGTGGGCACGCATCAAGGGGGTCACCCATCCGCCTTACGATGTGTTCAGCCGTACACCGCTACCGCGAGCCGAGGCGCGTTCCCGGCTGGGATTGGCGCCAGACGAGCCGGTGCTGCTCTTTTTCGGGTTCATTCGACGCTACAAAGGGTTGCGCCATCTGATACGCGCGCTGCCGCCGGCACGCCAGCACATTCCTGTCCGCCTGCTGGTCGTTGGCGAGTTTTGGGAGGATGATCGTCCGTATCGCGATCTCGTGCGTGAACTCGGTCTTGGCGATGTGGTGCACTTCCATAGCGAGTATGTGCCTAATGAGGAGATAGCGGTCTATTTCTCGGCGTGTGATGCGGTGGCGCTTCCATACCTGGAAGCGACCCAGAGCGGCGTGGCACAACTGGCGATCGGGTTTGAAAAGCCAATGATTGCAACATCGGTCGGCGGAATGCCGGAAACGATCCACGATGGCGAGACCGGTCTCATCGTTCCGCCGGGAGACAGCACTGCACTTGCAGACGCAATTGTTCGTTTCTTTCGCGAAGGGCTGGCAGAGCCGTTTGTGCGGAATATCCGCATGGCGCGCGAGCACGACTCGTGGCTGCCACTCGTGCGCCTGATTGAAGAACTGGCGGAACCGTCCGCAACGCATGCCGAACAGCCAGCGCCGCAAACGGCGTCACCACGGGTGTTTTGAGATACTTGCTATAGCAACGTCGCGCCTTACCAGCATGCCAGCGTATCCCAACTTCCTTCAGCGAGATGTCATGGCAGTCGGCGGGCACGTTGGTGCACTACGCAATCAGGGATATCTCGCGGCAGGACAACGGATCATGATTGAAGTTCTCTTTTGGGATTATATTCCATTGACAGTGATGATGCTTGATCCCGCTGCAGTGATCTATGACCGTCCGCCTATTCTGGTGCTGCTGCCTGGTGGCGAGCATACGCTGGACGACGCGACAAACCCAAGTCTTCTTGCGTTGCCGCCTGAACATCTGAAGGTCGCACTGGAGCGGCGCAACGTTCGTATCGTCGTGGCCTATAGTGATCGCGCGATTGCGAATCTCAGCCGAATAGCTCGACGTACCGAGCATTCAGAGCGTTTTTCCGTATTCTTGATAGGTTCGTGAGTATTATCCTCATTCGGAGAAAGCCGCATGCAGCTCAGCGTCAGAGCAGTCTACCGAGGCATACCAATCCGATACGGCTACACTGGCGTTGCAAAGCGTCTTGCCGCATTACGAACCATGGGCGCCTGGCACGGCGCAACCATCCTCGACATCGGCTGCGGGAATGGCGCTTATACCCTTGAAATTGCTCGTGAGGCGGCAGTTTCCTGGGGCATCGATATCGACCTGCGCTGGCTCAAAGGGTTTTCCGCCTGTGACGAGATACTGCAAACCCTCGGCATAGGACAGGCTGCTGCCGAACACCTTCCGTTCGCCGATGGCAGTTTCGACGTTGTGTTTTGTATCGAGACACTGGAGCACGTCGACGACGAACAGGCAGCGCTCTATGAAATGCGTCGCGTTCTGCGCGCCGGCGGCGCGCTCCTGCTTACTGTGCCGAACAAATGGTATCTGTTTGAGACCCATGGTCTACGCGGCATCCCTCACAGTCATTTTCTACCGCTGGCATCCTGGCTTCCCGATTCGCTCCATCGCCGCCTTGCCAATGCCCGCATCTACACTGCTCGCAGCATCACGCAACTCCTTGAACAAACGGGCTGGCGCAATGTCCGGGTCGATTGGATGCTCCCGCCATTCGACATGTTGCGCCCTCGCGAGTTGCAGCCCCTGTTCCGGCGTATGAATACGTTTTTTGACCGCACGCCACTGCGGCGATTTGGCGTCTCGTTGATCGTCGCGGCGACGAAGTAGTATGCGCATCGCCTTCCTCTGCACTTCCAGTCTCGATTACCCATCGCCGCGCGGACGCTGGTTGCCGTTGGCGCGGCGCCTGGTGCGCGCCGGTCACGAGGTGCACCTGCTGATGCTCCATCCAACCTTTGATCAGGTGCGCATGCGACGGTTTACCTGCGATGGAGTGCGCTGCATGTATGTCGGTCAGATGCACGTCTATGGTCTCCCTGGCGAAAGGCGGCACTTCGGTGCGCTGGAACTGGCGTCGGTCTCGCTGCGTGGGGCGCTGGCGCTGGCGCAGACCGCGATCCGGTTGCAGCCGGATATACTCCATATTGCGAAGCCGCAGCCGATCAATGGGCTTGCCGGGGTGCTGGCGGCGCGAAACGGCGCCAGGTTGTACGTCGATTGCGATGATTACGAGGCGAACGCGAACCACTTTCGCGGCGCGTGGCAACGGCAGATCGTGGCGTGGTGGGAGGATCGCCTGCCACGCATGGCGCGCGGGGTAAGCGTCAATACCCGCTTTCTCTATGACCGTCTGCAACGCCTGGGTGTGCCAGAGCAACGGTTGCGCTACGTTCCGAATGGCGTTGATTTCGATCGTCAGACATTCCCCGACGAGCGCCGGGTTGACGCGCTGCGCGCTGCGCTTGGTCTTCACCATCACCCGACCGTGGTCTATCTCGGCGCTATCAGCGCTGTGGCGCACGGGATACGTCTGTTGATCGACGCCTTTGCGATCCTCGTCCGGCATCTGCCAGCGGCGCGCCTTGTCATTGTTGGTGACGGCGACGACCGTCCGGCGTTGATGGCGTATGCCCGGGCGCGCGGGTTAACGCGCACTATGATCTGGACTGGACGCGCACCGCCTGAAGCAGCACTGACGTGGCTGGCGCTCGGCGATTGCTCGGTCGACCCGGTGGACGATACGCCTGCTGCGGCGGCGCGTTCACCGCTCAAAGTCGTCGAAAGCCTGGCGGCAGGCGTCCCGGTCGTCACCGGTGATGTTGGCGACCGGCGTGATATGATCGGCGACACTGCCGGGGTGATCGTTCCCCCTGGCGATGCCCAGGCGCTGGCTGATGGAATAGCGACCGTTCTCACCGACTCCGCGCTTTGCGCGCAACTGGCGCACGGTGCACGTGTGCGCGCCGCCGCCTACAACTGGGATCAACTCACGCATGCGTGGCAGACACTCTATCAGATAGACCTATAATTCCGGCAATGTGTGCTATACTGCAACAAAGGAAACGCCTATTCTGAGCACTTGCGCCTTTGTACCGCCGCTCGCCGCTGAGGAGTACGTGTGCGTTTTCTGCGACGGATCGGAATGATCTGGACCGGCATCGTGCTGGTCATCGTGCTGGCGTCTCTGGCTCTGCTGGGAGCGCGCTTCCTCTTCCTTCCACTGCTCTCAGACCCGCCTGCGGTTGTCGCAGTGTCACCGCCCGATGGTGCGCGCGATATATCTCTGCGCACATCGATCACGCTCCAGTTTCGCTCCCCGATGAATCCAGTCAGCACCGAACAGTCGTTGCAGATCGAACCCGCAACAGATGTCGTCTACGCCTGGGATGCTGCACGAACAATGTTGACGGTCACACCGGTGACAGCGTGGCAGGCTGGAATGCGCTACCGCGTGACACTCACCGGTCGCGCCTTGAGCCAGTACTTTCGCCCACTGGAACAGTCGTTCACGTTTACATTCGAAACAGCGCCGCCTGCCGCAATCACTGCCCTGTGGCCCCGCGACGGCAGTGTTGACGTTCCGCTCGATACAGCGGTCAGTGTACGCTTCAGCCGCCCCATCGCGCCGCCCGACACATTTGCCCGTCCCGTGCCATTTCCCGCACTCCGCAGCGACCCGCCGCTTCCGGGCAGTGCAATCTGGCTCGATCCCGTCACACTGCTGTTTCGCCCATCCGAACCGCTCCGCCCTGGCGTTCGCTACACCTTTTCCCTCGACTCAACCCTGACCGATCCAGACGGTATTCCGCTTGGGCGCACCTATATCTGGTCATTCACGACGCTGGCGCCGACGGTGCGCGCTGTGTCACCGCCGCCAAACGCACGTCAGGTGGGACCGTTCGAGCCGCTACGTATCGTTTTGTCGCAACCGGTCGATCTACAGGCGCTCAACGACGTGCTTTCAATCACGCCGATGACGCCCGGTTCGCTCGAAGAAGAACTGTTGCCTGATGGCGCCCAGGTGGTGACGTACACTCCTGCCGTTGCGTGGCAGGCAGGAACCGCCTACACCGTTGCACTGCCGGCGGCGCTGGCGGATGGAACGCCGCTTCTGGCTCAACCGTATCGGTGGAGTTTCATCGCTGCACCAAAACCGGCGCTGATCGGACGGTTCCCCGGTGAGGGGCAGTTGCTCCCGCCGGGCGGCAATGTGCGCCTGATCTTCAGTACGCCGATCGATGCCGAAGCGCTGCGCACGCAGATACGTATTGACCCGCCAGTTGACACTCTGCGTGTCGTCACAAATGATGGTGAAGCGCGCATCGAGGCGCCACTCCAGGCGGCGACGATCTACACTATCACTATTCCAGCATCACTGACGGATCGTGCTGGCATTTCGCTTGAACGCGAGTATCAACTTCGTTTTTTTACGGCGCCTGCCATACCATCATTGACTCTGCCGGAAGCGACCGGGCGCGTGATCCGGGCGCTTCCCGATCAGACGATTGCCTTGCTGACACGGCGAACGAATCTCTCGGAGCTGCGCCTGGCGCTCTATCGACTCGATGAGGCGACGCTGCTGCGCGCGTTGAGTTTCAGCGATGCGGAGTGGACAACCTTCGAGCCGTCGCGCTATGGTCTTTCGCTACTGCGGTCCTGGTCGGAACCGCTTGCCGATCCGCTCAACACGGCGGTCGAAGCGCGTGTGACGGCAGCTCTCGATGATGGCTCGCCACTCCCGCCTGGCATCTATTTTTTGCGCATTCGCACGCCCGAACGCGCTGGAACCGGCGTCATCCTCGTTGTCTCGCGCGCTGCGATCTCGCTGCAGGTCACTGGACAGCGCGCCATTGTGTGGGTGACGGATGCTGTCAACACAGCAGTGCTCCCCGATGCGCCGCTTGCCCTGTACCGCCAGGGGTCGCTGGTCGCTGCCGGGCGCAGTGATGAGCGCGGGGTGTGGACTGTCGATCTGGGCAGTGTCAATCCACGCAATCTCGTGGCAATCAGCGACGTTCTATCCGCATTCGTTACTCTGGAAGCTCCACCGCAGAGTGCGCCTTCACCGCGTCTCCAAACCCTCCTGGCAACCGATCGCACCGTCTACTTGCCGGGTGAACAGGTATCGATCCGCGGCTTCGTTCGCCAGGTCGCGGGGCAATCGTTCGATCCGCCGGAGCCAGGATTATCGCTTTCGCTGGAGATGCGCGATCCATCGGGTCGCTCTGTGCGGCAGCAGATCACGCTCGACGGAACAGGCGCTTTCGAGACCGCCATCACGCTTCCTTTCGATGCACAGACTGGCGTTTACCGTATCTCGATGCCACATGATGAACGCAGTGTCGTCACGTTTCGTGTCGAGGCGTCAACGCCACCGTTGCAGGCGACTGTCACCAGAACGACTCAGGGGCAAAACCCCGCACTGCTGGTGACGGTGCGCACACCGGAAGGACTGCCGGTTGCAGGCGCTGAGGTGGTCTGGACGATCGATCACGAACCGCTGCCGATGCGGACAGACGACGATGTCGTGTTCGGTAAACCCGATCTTCCGCCATCGCTGTCGGGCGCTGACATTACCGACAACAACGGTGCGCTGACGATTGTCATCACCGCTTCAACATCGGATCCCTGGCGCCGGTATCGCTTCCGCGCCCATATCGTCGAACCGCATGGACCTGCAATCACGATTGAGCGACTGATCGAGACGCCGCCGGCGCCGATCGTTGGGCTTCGTGCACTGTCGTCGATTGTTCGTACAGGAACGTCAGCGAGCGTTGAAATCATCACACTGCTCGGCAACCAGCCGCTCGCTGCACAACGCGTACAGGTCGAGGCGACGCTGCTCAACGATGATGCGTCCGATACTTCTGCGGCATCACCTGCGGATCGACCGATTCTGAGTCGTGTGGTTGTCACCGACAGCGACGGAAGAGCGACCCTGACTATCCCCCTTTCAGCGCCTGGCGCCTATCGAGTGCGTGCATCACTTCCAGGAGCTGATCCGGCAACTCCTCCGGTCAGCATCATCCTGCGCGCCTATCAGGCCGGGTTTACAGACTGGATCACACCGCAAGACGGCGCTGCGCTGCTCGCCGATCGTTCCCACTATCAGCCCGGGGATACGGCGTTGATCCTGCCGCTCGAACCGCTTCCCGAAGCGCCAGCGCTACTGACGGTACACCACGGGACAGGAAGTGGTCGGGAAGAACTGCGCCTGGTGCGCGCCGGCGAGCCGATAACACTGACTCTGATACCCGACGATATGCCAGGCGTTCGGGTGACGCTGACGCCAGCAGCACGCCCGTCTGCACAACGACGACTGCAGGTTGATCTGCCGGTTGCCGTGCCTGCTCCGTCGCTGTCGCCCACGCTGACAACCGATGCACAGGTGTATGCACCCGGCGCAACAGCTGTGCTGACGCTTGCCGTGACCGACACGAATGGCAATCCTGCACCTGCCGACGTTCTGGTTCGGGTTGCAACAGATGCCGATCCGATGCAAAAAACAGTCGTATGGCGTGTTGATCGGACGGATAACAATGGCATGCTGCGCGTCGACGTTCCGCTGCCGCAAACACCGGGCATCTTCCTGGCAACCGTGTGGATTGCCGGCGAACGCGGTATGAGCGAGATCAGCACACCATTAACTGTTGTGCAACCCATCATCATGCAGGTCGTCACACCGCCATTTATGCGCGCTGGCGACCAGATCGATGCCAGCATCCATCTTACGGCGTCGGATGGGATAACGCAGGAAACGAGCGTTACGCTGCGCTTTCCCGATGGAACATCAAACGTTCGGTTCATGACCATTCCGGCAGAAGGCGCGACGTCCATCCCGTTCACGCTTCGTGCGCCAGCCGTCTCTCCACTGGAGATGGAGGCGACTGTTGCAACCGGCGCGACGTTCAGCGAGACGCTGCGCCTATCTCTGCCCGTTCTCCCGCCTGCGACAACAATTGTCAGCACCAGCGGCGCACTCGTGACCAACCAGTTCAAAACGGACATAGCGATACCCAACGAGAGTCCCGCAGAAGGCGGCTGGCTCGATGTCGCCGTTGCTCCATCGCTGCGAGCGCTGACGATCGAACAGGTACGCACCCTTGCAGCGATGCCCAATCGCTACGCATCCGATGATGCGGCGATCGTGCTGATGGCGGCGCCGCTACCAGAGATGCGTGCAGAAGCGCAGGCGGCAATCATGCATCTGACAGAGATGCAAGCGCCGGATGGAGGATGGACATGGCGATCCGGCGGTCGAACCAATCCGGCAATTGTTGCAGGAGTGCTCGAAGCGCTTGCCAATGCGCAGGAAGCTGGTATCGTTCTGCCCGACGAACCGCTCGAACGCGCTGTCAACCTGGCGATCCGCCTTGCACGCGATCCTGATGTTCCGCTCGAAACGCGCGTCTGTCTGGGTTTTGCCCTGGCGCAACTCAATGCCACCGAGTCGTCACTTCCGGGTGGTTGGGACGATGATGACCTAGATGTTCACGGGCTGGCGTGCTATCTGCTGACGCTGCCGCCAGATCAGGCGCGGATCAGTCCGGCGCTGCCCCGGCTCATACGTCTGGGGCAGCGCGCGAACGCGACTGTATGGTGGAAAACGCCGCCTGGCGGCGCATTCCCCTACGACGACGCTGCCACCACAGCACTGGCGATGCAGGCAATCCATCACGCATCACCGCGCCATCCGCTGGTAACCGATGCCGCGCGCTGGCTAATCGCCCGTATGACGCCTGTCGGATGGGGCGATGCTTCGACAACCGCGCGTATTGTGCAGGCGTTGCGCACCATTATGCCTGCAGATACGTCGGCAACCGTTGCGATCACCTTCAACGGCGCGCCCGTAACCTTGCCCGATACACCGCATGCCATGATTCGCCTGGTCCCTATCCCTATCGCCGATCTGCGCACAACCAACACACTGATCGTGACCAGCAGCGACGCTCCGGCGCTGGTCTCCTGGCAGGTGACGCACACTGCCAGCGCACTCCAGCCATCAGAAGGGGCCGGTCTGCTTCGCGAGTATCTGGACCCGCACACCGGCGCGCTGATCGACCCGACGGGACTGCGCCCCGGGCAACTGGTACAGGTGCGGCTGACGCTTGTGGCATACGATGAACGACGCTTTCTGACGATCCGCGATTCGCTCCCTGCCGGACTCACGCCGATCGATGCTGGTGAGCGTGCGATCATCGAACCGATTGATGCATTCCCCGGTCACGTCGAATTTGCCATTGAGAGGTTGACACCCGGCATCTACCAGTACACCTGGCTTGCACGCGCTACCACGCCAGGAATATATGCGGCGCCACCCCCTGAACTGATCCTTCCTGGAAACCGTGTCTTTACCGGGGTTGCAACAACCACTTCAATGCGCATTAATGCACCCTAAGATATCTGGTGCAGGAACTGTTCACGATTGGGGATACGGGGGAAGCTCGCTGTTCCCATAGCCGATATTCGACCCTCCTGTATCCCCCGCTTGCGGAGGAATACAGGAGAGGCGCTGACACGCAGGCGAGCCAAGCGGTTGTGAACCATAACATCGACATGCCGCCGCGGAACGGAGGAGAACGATCGGCTATGACCGCAGGCACGCCCGCGCTCCGGGAAAGAACTGCTGCAGGGCACGGCGGCGATCCGCGCATCCGGCGCACCCGCACGCCGGAGGAGACCCCGGCGGGGCACGGCGGCACGCCCGCGCTCCGGAGGAGACCCCGGCGGGGCACAGCGGCGTGACCCAACCGGGCAAAGCCGCCGTTCGGCGGCGCTCACGTCGAAGCCGGCACGGATGCGAGCGGATGATACAAACCATCACCCGCCCGCCAGGGTATACCTTGCTTCATTGATCTTCATAACACTTACGAAACATAGTGAACAGGCACTCTATCCACAATCTGGTATAATTGCTGCACTATGCGCT
>JBEPYG010000050.1:0-17029 GCA_041641515.1 Roseiflexus sp. | reverse complement strand
CTCTGCGCCTCTCCGCGTCCTCAGCGGTAGAACAGGCAGGTTGCCGCGCGTAGCGCCACAGGCAAACCCTCTGCGCCCCTCCGCGTCCTCAGCGGTGCAATCAGGCACACCCACCCACGCGGAATACCGCAGGAGCACGCAAGAGCGAGGGCAAAACAAGCGCAAACACACATTCATTCGCCGGCATGGACACCTATTGCTTCCGTCACCGACGCAAACCCATCGCGGCGCAAGAACTGCGCCAGACCACGCTTGATGTTGAGGGCAATGCCCGGACCAGCGTATACCATACCGGTGTACAGCTGCACCAGTCGCGCGCCTGCGCGAATGTGCAGATATGCGTCGTCTGCAGACATCACGCCGCCAACACCGATCACCGGTACGCTGCCGCGCGTCAGGCGGTAGATGGCGCTGATCATCTGGCGCGCACGGTGCGTCAGCGGGCGACCGCTCAATCCGCCAGTCTCGCCTGCCAGCCGGTTGCGCACCCCTTCACGCGCAAGGGTGGTGTTGGTTGCGATGAAGGCAGCAATACCCGCCTCACACCCGGCGCGCACCACCGCTTCGATCTGCTCCATAGGTTCGTCGGGCGAGACCTTCAGCGCAATTGGGCGCGGATGCGTCAGGGTGCGGTTGAGGCGCATCAGTTCGTGCAGCAATTCTTCGAGTGCGTCACGTTCGTGGAGACGACGCAACCCCGGCGTGTTTGGCGATGAGATGTTGATTGCCACATAATCGGCGAGCGGCGCCAGCGCCACAAAGGTCGCTGCGTAATCTTCGACTGCGCGTTCCAAGGGAGTGTCGCGATTCTTGCCGATGTTGACACCGACGATGACGGTATGCGACCGGCGCGCGCGCAGCGCCCGCGCAACTGCGACCATCCCGGGGCTATTGAAGCCGAGGCGGTTGATCAGCGCCAGGTCTTCCGGCAGCCGGAAGAGGCGTGGACGGGGACTCCCCGGCTGTGGGCGCGGTGTGACGGTGCCAACCTCGATGTGGCTGAAGCCGAGCAACGCCAGCGCATCGACCAGGTCGGCGCGTTTGTCGAACCCCGCTGCGACACCGAGCGGGTTGGCGAAGCGCAACCCGGCCCATTCGACCGCCAGCACCGGGTCTTCCCAGGCGTACAGTACGCGAATCAGATCAGGCAGAAGCGGCGTTCGACCTGCTGTGCGAAGCATCGCCGTCACCAGATCGTGAGCGCGTTCGGCGTCGAGCCGAAACAAAAGTGGACGAGTGACCCGGTAAAGAAAGTCCATCCTCGAATGTCAGGTTCCTTCTCCATCACGAAGGTCGAACCAGGGCCCCTCGACGCACGGCAGGCGGACGACGCCGCGAAGGTCGACGGCGCACACGCCGCACGCGCCGAAGCCGCATCCCGGCAATGGCTCGATGAGCATGTGCGCAAACCCGCGCGGCAAACGCAGACGCACCGATCGTATCGCCTGCGCCAGCGTCGGTGTCGCTTCGCGGGGCAATGCAGCGATCACTGCATCAGCCCACATGAGCGGCGAGGTTCCCGTTGACGGCTGAAGCGCCTCTGCAAGCGTCGCATTCAGGTCGGCACTCACCATCGTTGCGTACTCGACAGCCGACGGCAGCAGAAATGACGGCGGAAGACCTGCCTGGTCGCCAGCAAGCGCGATCAGGGTCACGGCAGTGTGCGCAGAAGCGATGCGCGCAACGCATATCAACGCCGCAAGACCTGCGCCTGCGCCGATGAGCAGGAGATTCCGCTGATGGGGTGCAATGTGGAGCGCACGTCCGCAGAGACCGATCGTATCGAGTGTATCACCGGGCAGACGCCGCGCCAGCCATGCCAGCCCTGGCTCATCCGGCTCGTAGAGCAGCGCCACCTGCCCGAGTTCGGGCAATGCCCCGGCCACCAGGAGCGGACGGCGCAGCAACCGATACGGGTCATCGGGATCGTTGCACCACACCAGCAACGCATGACCGGGACGCGCATCCCGTGCCAGGTCGGCAGCGTGCAGCGCCAGCCAGCGGAGACGCGGCGTCACCTGGCGATGGTCAGCGATCGCAAGGGTATGCTGGCGTGCCATCAGTCCTCATTTTCACTGCCAAGAATGCCCTCCAGCCGCGATGCCTGTTGCAGAGCGCCGGTGCCGACCCCGAAATTGCCGCGCCGAAACACAATCTGCCCCCGGCACATCGTCAGCATCACCTGCCCCCTGAGTTGCTGCCCGGCGAGCGGCGTATTGCGCCCCTTCGAAAAGAACTTTGCCGGGTCGACCGTCCATGGCGAGTCCGGGTTGAAAATGACAATATCGGCGGGTGAACCAGGGCGCAGGGTTGCCGGCGCGCGACCGAGCACTGTCGCCGGACCTTCGGTGAACCTGGCGACCAGATCGACCAGATCGAGTTTGCCGCGATGGACGAGGGTCAGCGCCAGCCCGAGCGCTGTCTCGAGACTGCTGATCCCCGGCGCTGCCAGGCGATACTCGCACTCCTTATCGACGGCGCTCTGCGGTTCGTGATCGGAAACAATGGCGTCGATCGTACCATCACGCAATCCCTCGATCAGCGCCTCAACATCCTGTTCTGTGCGCAGCGGCGGCCGGACGCGCGTTGATGTGTGATAGGGCGGTAAAAGGGACGGTTTGAGGCGCGATGGAAGATCGAGCCCTTCCTCACCGATTTCCACGCGATCAGGACTGCCCCGCTGGAGAGATTTTCCTTCAATGCGCACCATTGCAAGATTGCCGAGCACCCACTGATCGGTGAGCGTCAGGTGATGCGGCGTCACCTCGGCAGTCACCCGCACCCCACGCGCTTTGGCAGCGCGAATGAGCGCAACGCTGCCGGCAGTGCTGACGTGGCAGATATGCAGGTGCGCACCGGTCATTTCCGCCAGCGCAATGTCGCGCGCAACCATTGCCTCTTCGGCAGCTGCAGGGTATCCGGGCAATCCCAAGCGTATGCTGACCGCGCCGTCGTGCATACCCCAGCCGCGCGTCAGGCGCGTATCTTCGCAATGCGCCATAATCGGCGTATCAAGCATCGCCGCGTATGCCAGCGCATTGCGCATCACTGCCGCATCCGCTACAGGGTTGCCTTCGTCGGAGAAACCGACACACCCCGCCTCGACGAGTTCCGCCATTTCGGTGAGTGTCTGACCGGCGCGCCCCAGGGTGATCGCGCCAATCGGCTCGATGCGCACCAGTCCGCGGCGTCGCGCAATGTCGCGCACCTGACGCGCCACGGCAGCACAATCGATTGCCGGACGGGTATCCGGCATCACGCACAGCGTTGTGAAGCCGCCTGCTGCTGCTGCTTTTGTCGCGGTTTCGATCGTCTCCTTATGCTCATCGCCTGGTTCGCGCACGTGAGCGTGCAGGTCGAGGAAGCCAGGGGCGATCACCGCGCCGCGTGCATTGATCACTTCCGTGTGCTCATCGAGCGGCTCAGGCGCCACGGTCAGATCGGCAAGATCGATCACCTGCACGACCTTGCCATTCTCAACCAGCACATTCCCGATAGTGGCAACCCGACGCGCCGGATCGATGATTGAACCATTTTTGATCAGATATCGCATGCCAGATCTCTCTACTCGCCGGATAGACGGTACAACAGCGCCATCCGCACTGCCACGCCATTGGCGACCTGCTCTTCGATGACCGATTGCGCCGACACAGCAACATCAGGCATGATCTCGACGCCTTCATTCATCGGTCCAGGATGCATCACCAGACAATGCGGCGCAGCGCGCGCCACCCGTTCGGCGGTGATAGCGAAGAAGCGACTGTACTCGCGCAGCGACGGGATCAACCCGCCTTCCATCCGTTCCTTCTGCAACCGCAGAGTCATGATTACATCAGCATCCCTGATACACTCATCGAGATTACTGCTAATGATCAGATCGGGCCAGGTCGCCTTCCAGAACGACTCCGGACCGATGAGTGTTCGGGGTGCACACAGGGTAACCGACGCGCCCATGCGGGTGAAGCCCCAAAGGTTCGACCGTGCGACGCGGCTGTGCAGAATGTCACCAACAATCACAACCTTTAACCCCTCGATGTGACCCAGCCGTTGACGGACTGTAAACAGGTCGAGCAGCGCCTGGGTTGGATGTGCGTGGCGTCCATCGCCCGCATTGATGACCGACCCGTGAAAGTGGTGCGCGACGAGATAGGGAGCGCCTGATTCGCCGTGGCGCATGACCAGCATATCGGCGCCAAGCGCCTGAAGCGTTCGCACCGTGTCGATCAGCGACTCGCCCTTCTCGACGCTGCTGCCGCGCGCCGTGAAGTTTACTACATTTGCGGAGAGAGCTTTTCCGGCGAGTTCAAACGAAATCCGGGTGCGAGTGCTCTCCTCGAAGAACATGTTGACAATCGTCTTGCCACGTAAGGTCGGCACCTGTTTGATCGCCCGTCCCAGCACTTCTTTCATGCTGACGGCAGTGTCGAGAATCTCATCGATCTCTTGCATGGTGAAGTCATCGAGATCGAGCACATGCCGTCGTCGCTCGCGCTTTGTTTCCGCCGCCGCAGGCACACTCATACCAGGCTCCTTATTCGGTCGTGGTCTCTGCCGGACGCACGATAAAGACCCCTTCGACGCCGTCATCGACCTCGTGCAGACGGGTGGCGATCCGTTCATCGCGCGACGTAGGCACATTCTTGCCCACAAAATCGGCGCGGATCGGCAATTCCCGATGACCGCGATCGATCAACACTGCCAGTTGAATGCGCGCCGGACGACCAAAATCGGTGAGCGCATCGAGCGCAGCGCGCACGGTTCGTCCGGTGTACAGCACATCATCGACCAGGACAACCGTGCGCCCGCTGATGTCGAAGGGAATATCCGTCGTATGCACGACCGGCGCCGGTCCACGAATGCCGAGATCGTCGCGGTAGAGGGTAATGTCAAGCGTTCCAACCGGCACGCGCACCTGTTCGATCTCTTCCAGCGCCGCCGCAATCCGCATCGCCAGCGGAACGCCGCGTCGCCGGATGCCGATGAGCGCCACATCGCGCACGCCGGCGTTGCGTTCTGCAATCTCGTGCGCGATGCGGGCAATCGCACGCCGGATATCATCGGCATCCAGAATCTGCTTCTCACCCATACGCACTACCCTTCGAGCATCTGTTTCAGGTTGCTCAGCGACTGTTCCAGATCTTTTTGATTCTGGCGCTCAACGAACAGTTTGTCGAGGATTCCTCCGATCAACGCACCGCCTGGAACGGTATAATCGATTCGAACATGCACCTGTGTGCCGCTCAGTTCCGGCGTCAGGCGCCACGACCAGACATTCGACAGATCGCCGCTACCCTCTTCGCGCAGGTAACGCCCCGGTTCGATGGCAGCGAACGTCGTCGTTCCACGGAAGGTCAGCGTTCCTGCCATTTTGAACGTCCATGCGAAGGTATCGCCGACGCTGCGCCCGGTGACGTCGCGCACTTCCTCCAGTCCAACCACCCCGCGAGGTGACTCTTCGACGCGCAGCAGCGCGTCGAACACCGTATCAACCGGTGCGTTGATAAAGATGCTGTGCTCGACTGATGACATGGTTTTGCCTCCTTGACCGATAGAATCCCGCAGTCCGTAGTGTTGTCCGCCCATGCCGCGTGAACACGCCACTCGCAGCGCTACGTCAAAGTACGCCGGTGCGCCTAAGGTGACCATCGCCGTCGGGTGCGCGGGCGTCTCGCCCGCATCCCAAGACCTGTTTTTCATCGCCGCGTTGCGCACCTTGCGCATGATCGTCTTGTGTAACAATGATCCACAATCCGTAATCGCAGTCGTGCAGGCGTCCCGTTGCTGCAGCATCTCGGGTATAATGATAGTTCTTCTGGCATATGACCCAACACTCGTTTGTGAGAGGGAAACATTCAAAGTCATTCCGGGTATCTGTGGTATGACGCGCAGCACTACCGTCTACATCGGGCTTGGCAGCAATCTTGGCGACCGCGTTGCGCGGTTGCGGGAATCTGTTATGCGTCTGAGCCGGATCATTGAAGTGACCCGCGTCTCGCATTTGTATGTCCACGCGCCGCTTGGCTATGTCAGCGATGATGCATTCATCAATGCAGTCGTTGAAGGACGTACCACGCTCAGGCCGCTCGATCTCCTCACCGAACTTCAGAACATCGAACGCGCGATGGGGCGGCGTCGCGGCATTCAGTATGGTCCGCGTCCTATCGACCTCGATATTCTCCTCTTTGGCACAATGCAGATAGAGTCGCTCGAACTGACGATCCCGCATCCACGTCTGGCTGAACGCGCATTTGTTTTGAAACCGCTTGCCGAAATTGCACCGGATCTGATGCATCCCGTATTGTACTACACGGTCTCGCAATTACTCGCAGACGCTGATGAAGCTGCTCAGGTAAAGGTGTACGACCCTGGCAATCCCTGAGCGACGCTGTGCAGGACATTATACGCCCAACTCCGACCGCAGACCTGCGCTCTCTTCTTCGAGTTCACGCGCCAGCGCCAGGCGATCCGCTTCGGGCAGGAACGCCGCGCGCGCGCCGGTCAGCGTGAGTTGCACCAGATCGCCGGCGCTGAAGCCGAACTGTTGTACTGCCAGGTGATACTCATTGCACAGGGTGGTTGCGAAGAACACCGGATCATCGGTATTGAGGGTGAGCGGCACGCCTGCATCGAAGAGGCGTCGCAGCGGATGCGCATCGAGCGCCGGAACGGCGCCGGTCCGCACATTGCTGGTGGGGCAAACATCGAGCACGATGTTGTGTGTGCGCAGGTAGGCGAGCAGAGCCGGATCCTCGATGCTGCGAATGCCGTGCCCCAGGCGACGGACGCCGAGCGCTTCGATAGCGCCCCAGACGCTGGCAGGACCGACGACTTCACCGGCGTGCGCCATCACCTGCAGTCCGGCGCGACGGGCAGCGGCGAAAACGTCGGCAAACAGCTCCGGCGGGTAGTTGATCTCATCACCACCGATCGACCAGCCGACCACGCCATATTTCATGTTGCGAATGGCGCTTTCCAGCAGTTCCCAAGCTAGATCGACGCCGAACTGCCGTCCATAGTCGAACACCAGCCCCACGTGCACATTGTACTCGCGTGCAGCACGGGCAAAGCCAGCAGCCGCACCCTGCACCACCTCATCGAGATCGAGGGCGCGCCGATGATACTGCACTGGTGAAATCATCACCTCGGCATAGCGCACGTTTTGGCTTGCCAGATGCGAACCCAGTTCATAAGCGACCCGCTCGAAGTCGCGCCCGGTCGCCAGGGAGCGCGCCAGCACCATGAAGACGGTGAGGAATTCGTGAAAATTGCGGTAGTTGAAGAGTTGCGCGACCCCCGCCTCGTCGCGCGCCGGCAGATCAACGCCATTGCGTTCGGCAAGATCCAGCAGCGTGGCGGGTTGAATGGCGCCCTCCAGGTGCAGGTGCAGTTCGACCTTGGGCATACGGACGATGAACTCATCGAGCGCCGAGACGAGTTGCTGCTGGATGCTCACAGTCACCTCGTTTCTCTTGTCAGCGGCATCCCGCCCATTCTCTTAACGAATGGCGACGGCTTCGAGGCGTTCGGCGTTGTCAGCAATGATCAGCGCATCGATCAGTCGGTCGAGATCGCCATCGAGAATGCCTGGGAGATTGGAGAAATTCTGCCCAATCCGATGATCAGTCACCCGATCCTGAGGAAAGTTGTACGTGCGAATCTTCTCGGCGCGTTCACCGGCGCCGACCTGCGCCAGACGCGATTCGCCCAGTTCCTTGCGGCGCTTCTCTTCTTCGCGCGCAAAGAGGCGCGCGCGCAGCACTGCCAGCGCCGACGCCTTGTTTTTCAACTGTGAGCGACTGTCCTGGCAGGTGACGACGATCTCTTCCGGCGTGCCGGGCTTATAGACAATCCGCACCGCCGAGTCGGTCGTGTTGACCCCCTGCCCGCCGTGACCGCTCGAACGAAACACATCGATCCGATAGTCGGACGGATTCAACTCGATGTCGGTCTCTTCGACTTCGGGCAGCACAGCTACCGTCGCCGTCGAGGTGTGGATCCGTCCACGCGCTTCGGTTGCCGGCACACGCTGGACGCGATGGACGCCGCCTTCGTACTTGAGACGGCTGTACGCACCTTCGCCCCTGACCTCGAAAATGATCTCCTTGTAGCCGCCGGGCCCGTTTTCGGTCGCGCTGATCACCTCGACATCCCATCCGCGTTGCTCGGCATAGCGCGTATACATGCGGAACAGGTCGGCCGCGAACAGCGCCGCTTCATCACCGCCTTCACCCTGACGCAGTTCCATAATGGCATTCTTCGCGTCATTCGGGTCGCGTGGGAGCAGCAAGACTTTGATCTTCTGCTCGAGTTGCGCACGTTGTTCCAGCAGATGATCGAGTTCATCCTGAGCCAGCTGGCGCACATCCTGATCCGTCTCGTGCTCCAGCAGGAAATGCGTATCTTCGATCTGACGTTCCACGTCACGATACGCGCGATACGCTTCAACGAGCGGTTCGAGTTCGCGCTGTTCTCGCACATACCGCTGCAGCCGCACCGGGTCGGTGGCGACGTCGGGTTGCGCCATCAGATCAAGTAGTTCATCGTAGCGCGCCGTGATAGTCGCAAGTTTGTCGATCAGAGCAACAGCCATAGTTGTGTACCGTTCGTAGCATTATAGCATATCCATCAGGCAGCACAGAGCGCCGGGCAAGCAACCCGGCGCTCTGCATTGCGTCACATGCAACTCTTTCTACTGAGCCTGCTGTAGCGCCTTCTTACGGCGATTGCGCTCAGCGCGGCGACGTTTCTCTTTGCGCTTTTCGCTTTCGGAAACAAAGTGCATCTTTTCACGGAACGTCTTTGTGATGCGCTCAGCAACCACAACTTTGTTGAAGCGACGAAGCAGTTGATCTACAGTTTCACCGTCGCGTCGTTCTACTCGCATATCTCTGGCATATCCACACGCATCGAACCTTGCATCGATGCGGAAGAACAACCCGTTCACCCCCTCCCGGCGCAGCATTACGGCGCGCATCCGTACCAGCGCCGCGTGCACACCTTCAGTATACACATTCGATTGCGATTGTGCAAATGGCGTTGAACGTTCGCACGTTCCTTGCCTGACACCCGCTTTCATGGTAGCATAATCGAGACTCACCATCTGAATACGACGTGCAGCGCAGATGCTGCCTCACACAACGAAAGAAACGAGCAGTCCTATGACCAGTACTGAACGTCCGCCTCGCCCGCGTTTTATCGGCGTCGATACCTACGCCGATCCACATGGGCGCTTTACGTTTCGTTACCCTTCCGACTGGTATCGCTTCGAACTCGAGCATGGGCTCGAAGGGGTTATGTTCTCGCCCGAGCGCGAGAATCCGCAGACCTTTTTCTCGGCATGGGTGCGCCAGCTCGAAGCTGAAGCGGTAGCTGAAGACCTGCCATTGCTGCAGAAAGGGATTGCCGACGGACTGGCGCACCTGCCGGAGTGCGTTGTTGAGTCGAGCTCGGACGATACCTATGGCAATCTGATTAAGTTCGAGCGCATTTACACCTTCCGGGATGGTGAAGAGATCCGCAAACGCAAGGTGTGGATCATGTATGTTGCGCAGTGGCAGATTGTGCTGACCTACCAGGGGCGCTCGCCAGAAGAGTGGGAATACTGGCTCCCGATGGGGAACTATGCCTTTGCGCTCTTCAATGTTCCGCCCGAACTCTGGTTTGCCACTGACCGTGATCTGACGAAGAAGATGGGTTTGCCGAAAAAGGACAGGGTGAAGCGTGGTCGCGCGAAAGGCGAATAGCAGGCAAGTGCGCTCACATGCGTGATGGTTCACGTGCAGGCGCACAGGCGGGAAGGTGGAAAAGAGTATCCGGTGTGCAGGCATCTTGCCTGCATGCGGATTGCTCGACTCAGATCCGCTCGAATAGACGATGTTCAATGCACAACGCCCTGTAAAACGTGCGTTTCTCCTGATCGGCATCATCGGGTGTGTCCTGAGTTGTGCGGCGCTGGCGTTTGCGGCGATATTCCTGCGTCCGCGCAGTTTCGCCACGTTTGCCGACGCAATCGGGTATGTGCTGGATCGGCGCGGCGTCGCCTACGAGCGCATTCTTATCGAGCGCGCCTGGCCCGATACGGTCAACGACATCGCCTACGGCGCTAATCTGCTGATCGTAACTCCTGACAAAGGGACAGTCGTAGGAAGGCTCGATTGCCGCGGCTGGAAGACGGATTGTTTCTTTACGGTGCGCGCTTTCGGGGTCTACCGTGAGCCATTACCCGAACTGACGGAGCAACGGCGCCTGCCGTGGGTCGCCTGGATCGAACAGACGCTTGGGATACGGTTTGGCTTAACTCTGCACCTGCATCGTTCACGAGACGCCAGCGCAGTTCTCAGTTCCTGGTTTCCAAACGCATGCGCTTTTCCAGATCCGTTCTCATTCTGATTGCAGTCTTGACCGCCGCCTGCGTGCTGACGGGGGCGCTGGCGGTTGCTCTTCGTCCGCGCACGATTACCAGTCATGCGGATGCCATCGCCGTTGTGCTTGAACAGCGCGGGATTGCGCACGAACGCATCGTCGCTGCGCAGGTCTGGCCTGCGGCGGTCAACTACTACGCCTACGGACCGTCGGTCTACCCATACAGCGCCACGGTTAGTGTCACACTTCCAGATGGCGACGTCGCGTTCGGCAGTCTCGAATGCGCCGATGATCGTCGTCGCTGTCGGGTCTCGATCGCGCGTTTTGGCATCGACCGTGAGCCGGTTCCTGATATCAGCGCCTCGCGACCGCTGCCGTGGATGGTGTGGGTGCAGCGTCTGACTGAGCTCGTGCAGCAGTAGCACCGGAGGTCGATCGGGGTTCAGGCGTGATTCGGTGCGAGGAACCATAGACGTAATGGCGGCGCGCGGATCGGTTTGTAGCGGAAAACGATCGATCTGTTAAGGTTGACCGGTTCAGTTTGACAGTCTCTCGAAACGGTTATACAATACCTTCATGTAAGCCGTGCACAAAACCTGGAAAGGGGTGACGATGGCGTAGATCCCTCACATGGCGAGTGCTCCGCCAACGGCGAGCATCTTTCCTCGGTTTCAGATTCCACGGAACCCATATGTAACAGATGCCTGACAAGGAGGTACCACGTGAGCAACGCTCGAAAGCTCAACCGGCGCACATTCCTGCGCCTGTCAGCGGTCACCGCAGCGAGTGCCGCAATTGCCGCCTGTGGCGGCGGGCAGCCGGCTACTGCTCCGACGAGTGCGCCTGCGGCGCCTCAGCCCACCACCGCTCCGGCAGCTCCCGCTCCTACGACTCCTCCCGCTGCCACTGCCATTCCTCCGGTGACGACCCAGTACAAAGAAGCGCCTATGCTGGCAAAACTGGTCCAGGAAGGCAAACTGCCGCCGGTGGACGAGCGCCTGCCGAAGAACCCCTACACTCCGCCGCATTCCTGGTTGACCGTCGGCAAATACGGCGGCGTGCTGAAGAAGACCTACAACAACAACTGGGGAATTACCGGCTTTATTCACGAGATGCAGTACGGTTCGTCGCCGCTGCGCTGGCTCAAGGATGGTCTTGCCATCGGTCCGGGCTTCGTTGAGAGCTGGGAGTCGAATGCCGACGCCAGCAAGTGGACGTTCAAGATCCGCGAAGGGATCAAGTGGAGTGATGGCCAGCCGTTCACCACGAAGGATATCATGTACTGGTGGGAGTACACGGTTGGCGGCAATGGCAAGGAGAAGGAATATCCCGCCGGCCTCAAGCCGATCAACAGCCCGCCCGATGAGGCCCGCTCCGGCACCGGTACGCTGATGACGCTCAACGCCCCCGATGATTACACCTTCGAGATGGTGTTCGATGCGCCGGCGCCGCTGACCGCGGATCGCCTGGCGATGTGGGTCAATATGTTCATCGGTCCGGCATGGGTGATGCCGCGCCACTACATGGAGCAGTTCAACCCGGTGCTCAACCCCGACAAGTATAAGGACTGGGAGGAGCATCAGCGCAAGTTCAACCATAACAATCCGGACATTCCGCGGCTCACCGGCTGGAAACTCGATATCTTCGAGGAAGGCGTCCGGGCAGTCTGGTCGCGTAACCCCTACTACTGGGCGGTTGACAAGGAAGGCAACCAGTTGCCGTACATCGACCAGATCATTGTGACAGCGGTCAAGGACAAGGAAATCGAGAAACTGGCATACACCGAAGGTCGTGCTGACCATGCGCACTTCCACGGCCAGGGTCTGGCGGACGTGCAGTCGCTGCGCGATGCCGAGTCCAAGAGCCAGCTCGAAGTGCGCTTCTGGGACTCCGGGTCGGGCACCGGATCGCTTTACTTCTTCAACATGGACTTCAAAGATCCGAAGATGCGCGCCGTGTTCCGCGATCCGAAGTTCCGCCAGGCGTTGTCGCATGCCTACAACCGCGCCGACGTGCAGAAGGCGGTCTATTTCGGTCTCGGCGAATTGACGACCGGCACCTTCAGCCCGAAGGCGATCGAGTACAACATCAACGACCAGGGTCGGCAGGTGTATGCAGCCTGGCGCGATAGCTACGTCAAGTATGATCCGGCGCTGGCTGAGCAGATCCTTGATGAAGCTGGCTACAAGAAGGGTCCAGACGGGAAGCGCACCATGCCGGACGGCAGCCCGCTGCAGATCCAGATCACCTACGGCGCAGATCAGGCGCCGGGTGGCGAGCATCTGTCAAAGAACGAGCGTCTGGCGCGCGACTGGCAGGCGATCGGGCTGGATGCCGTACTGACGCCAATTCCCGGTGAAGGCGCCGATGAGAAGTGGCGCGCCGGTGAGTTGCCGATGAAGACAACGTGGGAAGTCGGCGACGGACCGAATCACCTGGTCTTCCCCTCGTGGCTCGTGGCGGATGAGACTGAGCGCTGGGCGCCGTTGCACGGTCGCGGGTATACGCTGCGTGGCACGGCATCGGAGAAGGAAGAACTCGACAAGAATCCGTGGGATCGCAACCCGCCGCGCATCAATCGTGGCGAGCCGGACTATATGCCGGCAATTGCCAAGCTCCACGAACTGTTCGATAAGAGCAAGGTGGAGCCGGATGCGATGAAGCGCCACCAACTGGTATGGGACATGATCAAGGTTCATATCGAGGAAGGTCCGTTCTTCACCGGCACCATTGCGAACCCGCCACGCATCATCCTTGTCAAGAAGGGTCTGATGAATGTGCCAACCCGCGATGATCTGTTGAAAGAAGGGTTGGGCGGCTTCGTCAACCCGTGGATCATCCCATCGCCAGCCGTGTATGACCCGGAGACCTGGTACTGGGATAATCCTGACGCGCACACGGCATAACGCACGGTCGATCTCCCTCCCGCAGGCGCGCGCATGCGGGAGGGAGGGTGGATTGCTGTTTGTTCACGAACAGAGTGAGGCGACGATGCTCAACTTTATTGCCCGACGCCTGGTCAACATGTTCTTTCTGTTGATCGTGGTCTCCTTCGTGGGTTTCTGGATCATTCAGCTGCCTCCCGGATCGATCCTGGATGTGCAGATCCAGCGCCTGCGCATGCAGGGGGGCAATCTTCCGGAGTCGATGATCCAGGCGTTGCGCGATCGCTATGGGGTCGATGATCCGTTTTACGTTCAGTACTGGAAGTGGATTTCGCGTTCGCTCCAGGGTGACTTTGGCACATCATTTGAGACCGATCAGAAGGTTGCTGAGCGCATCTACAACCGCTTGGGGATTTCATTTGGATTGTCGCTGACCGCTCTGCTCTTTACCTGGCTGGTCGCTATTCCAATTGGCGTCTATTCAGCAACACACCGCTACACCTGGCCCGATTACCTCATCACGTTCGTTCAGTTTTTGGGTCTCTCTATTCCCGGGTTCCTGCTGGCGCTCATCTTGCTCATTATGGCGTCGCGTTTGTGGGATCAGCCGATTGGCGGGCTTTTCTCGCCGCAGTATGCCGATGCGCCGTGGAGCCTTGCGAAACTGTGGGACTTCATCCGCCACGTCTGGATTGCGATTGTGGTGCTGGCCATTGGCGCGACTGCCGGTTTGACGCGCGTTATGCGCGCGAACCTGCTCGATGTGTTGAATATGCAATACATTCAGACTGCACGCGCCAAAGGGTTGAAAGAGTCGACCGTTATCTGGAAGCACGCGGTGCGTAATGCAATTCACCCGCTAGTCATGTCGCTCGGTACGCTGCTGCCAGCTCTGGTTGTTGGCGAGACCCTCATCGCGATTATTCTGAGTCTGCCAACTATCGGTCCGCTCTACCTCGATGCGTTGCGCTCTCAGGATATGTATCTGGCAGGGACGATCCTTGTGATGCTGTCGGCGTTGTTGTTGGTCGGCAATCTCATTGCCGATCTGCTGCTTGCGTGGGTTGATCCGCGCGTGCGTCTTGAGTAGTAGAACGTGGAACGTGCGAACGTGGCAAGGGTTCAATGTAGAAGGATGGAACCATGGCAACGGCTGCAGGTGAACTTCCTAAAGTTGCAAGAGGAAAGAAGCAGGAAGACGTCGGCCAGATTCCACAGTGGAAACTCATGGTGCGGCGCTTCAGCCAGAGCAAGCTGTCGGTAGGTGCGCTGGTTGTGCTGGCGATCATGTACACCTTCATGATCTTTTCAGATTTCATCGCACCATACCCGCACGATGTTCTCGACTCGAATAACTCCTTTGCTCCTCCAACGCAGATCGTCTGGGGTCCGGATGGTCCTGGTATCTACGGTCTGAAACAAGAACTGGATATGGAGCGATTCCAGTGGATCTACACGCCAGATACCAGCGTTATCTATCCCATCCGCTTCTTTGTTCAGGGGCACGAATATTACTTCCTGGGGTTGTTCCCGTCACGGTTGCACCTCTTCGGTGTTGATGCACCGCCTGATTCAAACGCAAGGGTCTTCCTTTGGGGCGCCGACAAGGAAGGGCGCGATCTTTTCTCACGTGTGTTGAAGGGGTCACAGGTCTCACTAACACTCGGCTTCTTCGGCGTCTTCCTGTTCGTTGTCATCGGTTCGATTGTCGGAACCGCATCGGGATACTTCGGCGGCGCACTCGATAATTTGATCCAGCGATTGATCGAGTTGATCCGGTCTTTCCCCGATCTGCCGCTCTATATGGCGCTTGCTGCTGCGCTGCCGCTTAATGTGCCGATTACGGTGCGCTACTTCCTGATCACGGTTATCATCGCGGTGATCGGGTGGACTGGCCTGGCGCGTGAGGTGCGCGGGAAGGTGCTGGCGTTTCGCAGTGCGGATTACACGGCTGCCGCGATTGCAGCAGGCGCGTCGCACTGGCATATCATTACGCACCACCTCCTTCCAAACGCGATGAGCCATATCGTCGTGGTCGGTATGCTGGCGATTCCAGGGGCGATCGGTCTGGAAACGGCGTTGAGCTTCCTGGGGCTTGGCATCCTGCCGCCGGCAGTCAGCTGGGGGATTTTGCTGCGCGATGCGCAGACGGTCCAGGCGGTTGTGACCTATCCGTGGCTGCTGATTCCGGTGCTCTTGTTGCTCGTCACAGTGCTGAGTTTCAACCTGCTGGGTGACGGGGTGCGCGATGCCGTCGATCCATATGCATAGGAGGAACGGCATATCAACGCTGGTTCTGGTATCATCTGAGTCCAATGACGCTCGCTGCAGAGCGTCATCGTCTGATCGACAAGGAGCTGTTTCATGACGAATGTCGCAACCGGAACAGAAACCGCCGGCATCCAGATCATTAGTGAAGATGATGTTGTGCGAGTTGAAGATTTGCGCCTCAGTTTCTACACGAACCTCGGTGTTGTACGCGCTTTGAATGGTGTGTCGTTCAATATTCCGCGTGGAAAGGTCCTCGGTGTCGTCGGCGAGTCGGGGTGTGGCAAGAGCCAGACGGGGTTGTCGATCATGCAGTTGACCCCTGGTCGGATTGAGGGTGGGCGCATTCTTTTCCGCGAGTTCAATACCAGCGAAGCGATCGATATTACGAAACTCGAGAAGAATGGGCCCGAGATGCGCAAAATTCGCGGCAACCACATCTCGATGATCTTTCAGGAGCCGATGACGTCGCTCAATCCGTGCTACACGGTGGGTAATCAGATCGAGGAAGCTATTCTGCTCCATCAGACGCAGGACAAGGCCGAGGCGCGCCGCCGCGCCGTCGATATTCTGCGCAAGGTTGGTATGCCGAACCCTGAACGCATCGCCGATAGCTACCCGCACCAGCTGTCCGGCGGGATGCGCCAACGCGCGATGATTGCGATGGCGCTCTCCTGCAACCCAACCCTGCTGATCGCCGATGAGCCGACCACAGCGCTTGATGTGACAACCGAAGCGCAGATTCTTGATTTGATGCGCGATCTGCAGCACGAGATCGGAACATCGATCATGTTCATCACCCACAACATGGGGGTGGTTGCGCAGATGTGCGATGAAGTCGCGGTGATGTATCTGGGGCGGATCATCGAACGCGCGGCTGTTGATGATATCTTCTATGATCCGAAGCATCCGTACACGATCTCGCTCCTGCGATCCATCCCGCGCCTCGGTATCGCTCGTGGACAGAAACTCGAATCGATCAAGGGAACGGTTCCTGATCCGTATTCGACCGTGCCCGGTTGCCCGTTCCATCCGCGCTGCCCGGCAGCTATTCCTGGTTTGTGCGATACTGTGATGCCGGATGAGATATTTGTGGCCGGATCGCGCACGCATACGGTTCGCTGTCATCTGTATACGTAACGTAGAGGAGCGCTATGGATACCGCAAAGAAGAATGGTCAATCGGACGACATTTTGCTCGAGGTTCGCGGGCTGAAGAAGCACTTCCCGATCCAGAGCGGTTTCCTGCGGCGCGTGACCGGGTACGTCAGGGCCGTCGATGGTATCGATTTCTATATCAAGAAGGGTGAAACCCTCGGTCTCGTTGGTGAGTCGGGGTGTGGTAAGAGTACAACTGGACGTACCATTCTACGCCTCCTCGATCCGACTGCGGGAGAGATTATTTTTGATGATCCTAACATCGGCAAGGTAGACCTGGCCAAAATCAGTCGGGCGCAACTCAAACGGGTGCGCCCCAACATGCAAATCATCTTTCAAGATCCCTTCTCATCACTG
>JBEPYG010000049.1:0-17036 GCA_041641515.1 Roseiflexus sp. | reverse complement strand
AGGGGAATATCCGACGCATTGCCGAACTTGACGGAGAATTCGGCATTGATGCCGTCGCGCGCAGTATCGCAGAAGAAGGTCTGTATCGATGGACGGTAGACGCACGGATCGTCCCGTCCATCACCATCGACATCACCCAGCAGGGGAATATCCGACGCATCGCCGAACTTGACGGAGAATTCGGCATTGATGCCGTCGCGCGCGGTATCGCAGAAGAAGGTCTGTATCGATGGACGGTAGACGCATGCAGCGTCACCCTGCCACTGAGCAGCAATAGTGAAAGACTCGACAGTAGTCATCGTTGTGGACGATAACGCCGGTGTAGGAGAGTGATAGACGATCAGGGAAAGCACCTTCACGATGAGTATAGCAATGATATGGTTGATCGTTGTCATCTTCCTTTTCTCCATGTAATGGCTACAGAATCTTTCAGGCGGTAAACAAACCATACGGACACTTGTGGAGACACAGATAGGACTCCACTCCTCGTTGCAAGGCAGTTCGTGCTCTGCTGTTTTTCTGATGTGCAGGTAGAGATGTCGGTACTAACTTATCGCGTTCCTCCGTTGACTTACATCACTTGCCTTTCGTCGCCGACATGCGATAATAGTGCAGTGAGTATGCTGCCTGTAACCCACGAATTGACGATCCGACCTGCAGAGACATCCGCCGAGCTGGACACATTCTTTCAGCTTGCGGCAGAGACCTTTGCATTCGATTCGCTCCATAGCGCCTCGCGCTGGCGGCAACACATCGAGCATGCGCCCGACTACGTTCCGGGACAGGTGCGTTGCGCCTTTGTCTCAACAAATCTTGTTGGCGGTTACATCCTATATGAACGAGTGATGCGGATCGGATTCGCTTGTGTGCCGACAGGATGTTTCGCCAGCCTCGTCGTCCACCCAGACTGGCGTGGTCGCGGGGTTGCAACCGCGTTGATGCACGAGGCGCTGGCGCGAGCGGAGCATCGGCGGCTGGGATTGATCCTGCTCGATGGGGTTGCCGGTTTCTACGGTCGCCTGGGGTATGTTGACGTGTTTGATCCCACACGCCATTTTGTGAGTCGGGCGCGTGTGGCGGCGTTGCCCCCTAGTTCGTATACAGTCCGTCCGGCAACACCGGCAGATGCGCCGGTGCTGCTCGAACTGTACGAACGGCATTATGCCGGCTATAGTGGAAGTTTCGTGCGGAGTATCGAATGGCAACGCCACGATCTGGCGATGCGTCTCGAAGGAAATCCCCCCCTGCTGGCGTGTGATGCAACCGGACGCGCCCGCGGGTATCTGATTCTGCCATCACGCGCACCTGCTAGCCATGCCATCGAATCTGCTGCCGACGACTGGCATGCTGTGCTGGCGCTGCTTCACGCCCATGCAGATATCGCCAGGGAAACAACCGAGATCGATTGGTCTCTGCCGCCGGACTCGCCAGCGTTCTACGCACTCGCCGATCACCTGAATCTGACCAGCCGTTCGTACCACCATCCAGATGAGGGATGGATGGCGCGTTCTGCCCATCTGCCGACGCTGCTTGCCTGTATCGGTCCGCTGCTCGATGCCCGGTTTCGAGCAGCGAACGGGGATGTTTTCCGACTGAACATTAATGGCGCCGAAACATCACTGACAGTCGGAGCAGCAACCGATGATCCGAATCTTCCAGCAGTTGTCCTCACTCCACAGGCGCTCATCCAGTTGCTGTTCGGCTTCCGTCCTGCATCCTGGATAACCCGCCAGCGCGGTGTGCGCGCCCTGCCATCGATCCTGCCGACGCTCGATGCCCTCTTCCCGACCGGGCATACCTGGATCGCCGGGTCTGACGCATTTTGAGCGCTCTACACCGGCAGCTTCTTGAAGGTCTCGGCTGCGGCGAAACCGTGTTCTTTGCCTGCCTCTGCCATACGCTGGAGCACTCGATCTTCCCACCCCTGCACTTCGTCCAGTTGTGTGTGATGCTCACGCAGCGCTGCAATCTTCCGATCGACATAGTTCGAGACATCTTCAACGTAATCTGGTTGTTCGGCGCCCCACAGGTAGAGCGCCTCGGGCCGCCAGACGCCAATGCCGATCTGCCCCAGCCCTGGCATGAACAGATGATCGCGTGCGCTGACGACCGCTTCGATAACGGCGAATCCGACAGCGCGATGGTCGGGGTGCAGCATATAGTGCTTCCACGGATCGTGGGTGTAGATGGCGTGTGGTTTGAAATGGCGAATGTAGAGGGCAAACTCGGCGCGCAATGCCGGAGAGGGTTCGAGTTCGCCATCATTATTGCGCAGGAAGATCACGCGACGCACGCCAAGAACGTCGGCAGCGGCGCGTTGCTCCTGCTCACGGATTTCCGACAGACGAAACGATGACATGGCCGGGTCATGGCTGCCTTTGTTGCCGTTGGTGGCGATGATAAATGTGATGTCCCATCCCTGATCGGCAAGTTTGGCGATGGTTCCGCCCGCACCGAACTCATTGTCGTCGGGATGAGCGCCAATCACAAGTGCGCGTTTGGGTTCGTCGGTCATAGACGGGTCTCTACAGAAACAGGCGTCGAATCGGTGTAGTATTATACCAATATTCGGGAAGCGCAATCGCAGATCACACGGGACCGACGTGATTGCATACGAGCAGAAGTCGTGGAACTGTTCAGGATTGAGGGCTCGGGGGAAGCTCCTGCGATCACGAATCGGCGGCGGTATGGCTTTTGTAAACATCACGAGACGTCGCCCCGCCGATGCAACAATACCATACGATGGGTACGGTCAACAGTAACGCTGACGAGGTCGCCGGCGAAGTGGGCTCAGCAGGCGCCCATGCATGGCGCTCGGTCGAACCGAAGGATCGTGCAGAACGCCTGCGCTCGCGTTTCTTCTGTGAGCATGGACCGGCAAAGACTGCTGAGGTCGTGAACAAACGAGGCATCGTGTGAGCTGGCTTCTAGGTTCAAACACCGTCATGCGTGCGTTCCTCTCTCTCGGTCGCGGGATTGCGACCGTGTTCACGAGCGCGCTCTTGCTGCTGGGGTTGACGGCGGCAATGGTTGCTGTGCAGAGCGGACGTGACGAAGCGCGTCCGGTTGGCGCGGCAGTTGTGCCCGGCGAGGGGGACGGCAGTGCACTCACGCCTGCACAAAAAGCGCAGTGCGATCATGCAGCTAATCTCTACCGTCGCGGGACGGCCAGCCGTATCATCCTGACCGGCGCTGTGGTCGCGCCGCTTGCGCGTCAGCATCTGATCGAGCAGGGGGTGCCGTCACAGGCGCTGCTGGTCGAAGAAGAGAGCGCGTCGCTGGTCGAAGGCATACGCGCCGCAGCGGTGATGGCGCGTGCACAGGGTGTTTCATCAGTTGTGATCGTGGTCGAGCCTTCAGCGATGCTCACCGCTCTCAAAGTCGCGCGCGACGAAGGACTGACCGCTTATGGATCACCCGCCGGCGGCGCTTCGGGCCTTGATGATCCCGGTGCTGTGGCCACTGAGACATGGCGCTACCTGAGATATATATTTGTGGGAAAGTAACCGCGCCTCCTCATCCCTCGTCCAACAACCGCAACTGTTGCGCCTTCAGCACCGCCTGCGTCCGATCACGCACGTCGAGTTTCGCCAGAATATTCGAGATATGCGTCTTGACGGTGCCTTCGGTAATGACGAGAGCTGCAGCGATTTCCTTGTTCGACATGCCGCGCGCCAGTGCTTTCACCACGTCGAGTTCGCGTTCGGTGAGCGCATTTGGCAGTTTGGTCGCCATACGGTCTGGCGCCGGCGGCGTGCTGACTGCCAGCCGCGAGAACTCCGCCACGACTTTGCGTGCAATGCTCGGCTGAATGAGGGCCTCACCGCGTGCAACAGTGCGGACCGCTTCCGCCATCTCCTCGCTGCTGATGTCCTTGAGCAGATACCCGCGCGCGCCTGCTTTCAACCCCTCGAACACATACTCATCGTCGTCGAACGTGGTCAGAATGATCACGCCAACGTCTGGAAAGCGCCGACTCAACTCGCGTGTGGCAGTAACGCCGTCCATTCCTGGCATGCGAACGTCCATCAACACCACATCGGGGTGCAACCGCTCGACCGCCTCGATTGCGGCGCGTCCGTCGTCGACGGCGCCGACGACCTCCAGGTCCGGTTCGAGTTCCAGCAGCAAGGCAATGCCCTGACGGATCAGGGTTTGATCATCGACCAGTAACACCCGGATCATGATCTACCTCATTCGTGATCGCCACGGGTGCGACAATATCGAGCAGAAATCCTTCATCGGGATGTGGGCCGGCGTGCAATACACCACCCAGCCGTTCGATCCGCTTGCGTAATCCGGCAAGTCCAAACCCGTCGCTTTTATAAGCGCCGTTGATCGGCTGCCCATTGTCGCGGATGGTCAGGTGCACCGTCGCCGGCATGCATGTCAGATGGACGGCGATCTGCGAAGCATTGCTGTGTTTGCGCGCATTGGTCAACCCTTCCTGAACAGCGCGGTACAGGGTCATCGCCAGCGTCGGCGGCAATGCCGGCAGATCGCCCATCTGCACAAAACGAACGTCAATGGCGGTCGAGGTGCGGAAGTCATCAATGAGACGTTCAATCGCAACATCGAGCGAGTGACCGTCGAGCGGCGACGGTTGCATGGCGGCAACGCTGCGCCGCACCTCGTCGAGCGCCGTCTGCGCCACTTCGCGGCACGTGGCGATTACAGCGGCGGCACGTTCCGGGTCGCGCTGGAGCAGACGCGCTGCAGCTTGCAACTGGACATTCAGGATGGCGAGGTAGTGACCAAGCCCGTCGTGAATATCGCGCGCCAGCCGCACCCGCTCCTCGATCGCCGCTACTTTCAATTCGCGTTCGCGCGCTGCACGCAGTTCATCGTGGCTCGCCTGCAACTGCGCCAGCAATTCCTCGGCACGCGCGCGCTGCGCCTCGGCCTGCTCTGTCTGCTGTTCGTACCGCCGGGAAATCTGAACGAACATAACGACGAACACAATGCCAAAACTGAAGCTTGCTGCAGCTTGCAGCGCCGCCTCCAGATCGACAAAGAAGGCGATCATTCCGCAGACGCCGATCATCATTCCGCCGGCATAGACGAGCGCTGCTGCCAGTGGTAGCGTCCACGTCGCCTGACCAACCAGCAGAAACAGGAGCATTGCAATCACGCTGCTTGCCGTCCCGCTGCTCATACCGAGCGCCAGCAGATACAGAAAACTGGCGATGGTCAGATAGAACGCGACTCGACCGGACGACTCCGCCTGTAGAGAGGCCTCAGGAGAGGGCGGGAGCAGATTAAGCGCCAGCAGGATGCTCAGTGCGCCAACAACCGCCACTTGTCGCCAGAGCGGCGCATCAGACTGTGCAGTTACAGCGGCGATCAACGCGCCGACCACCATGACCACTGCGATGATCGTCACACGGCTGGAAAACGCTGACTGCCGCCATGCGCGCAGTGCGTCGGAGAGCGCGCCGAATGCTGCGATTCTGAATTTCCGGTTGTGTGACGCCATGGCAACGCTCGACTTTCGCATCTGCGACCTCAATAACCCTCATCCATCATACGCCAGCGTGTCGCGCACCGTCAAGCCGATCGCCGTGCGCGCCGGCAGCAGACTTGCGATAATGCCGATCCCCGCGGCTGCCACAAGCCAGATGACAGCGCCGTCCAGCGCAAAGCGATAGTACAACGGCACCTGCAAAAATGCCACTCCTACGGCATTGCTCAACAGATAGCCAAGCGGCAGAGCGGACGCAATGCCCATGATGGCGCTTGCCAGGCTGATTACCAGACCCTCACCGGCGACAATGCGGTACAGTGCACCATTCGAGGCGCCGATTGCGCGCATGACCCCGATTTCACGGGTGCGTTCGATAATGTTCAGGCTCAACGCGCCTGTCAGTCCTAAGCCGCCGATAGCTGCCAGTAGCATGGCCATGGTGAGCAGGAACGAGACAATGATGTTGATCAGAGTAGCTGCCTGTTCCCGTTCTTCGGTGCGTGTCTGCGTCACCGCAACGCGCACTCCTGCGTTTTCCAGGGCATCCCTCAGCGCCGTCACCACCTGCTGTTGTGTGTCTGGATCACGCGTCCCGGCGACCACCCGTATCTCGCGCGTCTGCCCGGCACTGCCGGTGATCTGCGCCAGATATTGCTGGCTGGCATACATGAAAGGCACACTAGGCAGCCCTCGTACAACCCCGACAATCTTCCACTCTGTCTCGCGGTTCCCGATCTTCAGCACAACGCTCTGCCCGACGTGCAGGTCTGGCTCGAAACGTCGCACATCGGCGTTGATAACCAGCGCGTGGTCTTCACCCGGCAGCAGCCAGCGCCCTTCGACCACATCGGGTGTGAAGAGCGCACTCTCGACTGGCGGAGCTATTACGCCGATCGCCGGTCCTTCACTTCCATCGGGTCGCAGGCGGTATGCCAGCGCATCGCTCCAGCTTTCGACATATGCTACGCCCGGCGTCTGCCGCGCAAGATGCTCGATCTGTGCGATACGATACGGTCGAACCAGCGTCACCAGCATGTCGTGCCGCGAGGCGGCCTGAATAGTATCGAATGTTTCGAACAGCGAACGGCGCACGCTCAACACTGAAACGACAATCGCTGTGGCAAGCGTCAGTGTGGTCAGGGTCAGCGCCAGCCGCACCCGTCGCCGGAGTGTGTTGCGCAATGAGAGGATCACCGGTGAAGGGATGAGCGCCGCCAGCTGCGACATTGCAATCGACTGTTGCGTAGGCGACGACGGTCGAGCGCTATCGTGCCGTTGCCCCTCGCGCTGCCCGGCAATCGCCTCGCAAACGGTCAGTCGCGCTGCGCTCAGCACCGGCGCGAGCGACGCCAGCAGCGGCGCCAGCAACGCCATACCGATCTGTAGAATGATCACAGGGGCAGGGGTTGTGAAGGTTCCCAGTTTGAAATTGAGGAAATAGGACAGGAAATTGACGAACGCCTCTGTGGCGAATTGTGACGCCAGCAACGCCAGTGGCAATGCCAGCGCGCCAAAGGCAAGCGCATAGACGGCGTAGACGACCGCAATCTGCCTGGGTCGCGCCCCAATCGCTTTCATCACGCCGATCTGCCGCGTCTGTTGCAGCAGCAGCGCCGTGATCGTATTCGTCACGAGCAGGACGCTCAGGAGCAGCGCCAGGACGCCAAGGGCGCCAAGCACAATCGTGATCGCGTGAAAGTAGTTGTGGAGCGGCAGTTCTCCCGGTCGTGCAACATCGACCCGCGCCACGCGCACGCTGGCGCGCTCGACGTATGTGCGAACCTGCTCTGCAATGCGCTGGGTGGAGGTTGCATCGGCGGGATTGTCGGTCAGCAGGTAAAGTTCATTGTAGCCGGGTGCGCCGCCGAGCCACTCCAGCGTCTCGCGGTCAACATATCCATAAGCACGTCCCACGAACGTTGCCGGCATGCGCGAAAAATCGTATGCCAGCCCCGACAGACGCACCTCGCGCAATCGTCCATCGGCGGTCTCGACGGTGATGGCGTCATCGAGGCGCGCCTGCGTCAGCCCCAGGTAGCCGACCAGCAGTGAGGTGCGTTCGAGAACGATAGTGCGTCGTGACGGAGGCCACGCGCCTGGGGGCCAGGATGCGGGGTCGGGTTCGAACATGACCTCGGGGCGCACCTTGCTCACCCGCGTTTCGCCATCGTCGGGCAACACGAAGAGTTCGATCAACTGCCACGGACGGTGCGGAGCGGTACGGAAGCGCAGCATCAAGCTACGCCGTCCCTCCGCTTCGGCAACCCCCGGCAGGCGACGCACGGCACGCACCATCTCGTCGTCGAAGGCATCATCGGTATACAGGGTCGCGCTCGCGGGGCGAATCTCGGCGTAACTCTGCGCCAGGTCACGCGACATGATGGTGAACATATGGGTGACCGTTCCAATGCCGCTGACGCCAGCGGCAATCGAGAGCACGACGAGCATGGTGCGCACCTTGTAGCGCCACAGGTCACGAATCACTTTTTGCCAGCGCGATCCAATCACGGCATCCCTCTCTCTCAGTTCGCCTCTCTATCGCTGTGCCACCCGCGTTCCCAACAGACCACACGCCAGCATCACCACGGCATCGACGACGAACGATATTGCCTGTGCGCCTCTGAGCGGCGTGTTGAAAAGCGTGATCGCCAGCACAACCAGAAGAACGAGCGCCAGCAATGCAGCACTCACGACGGCAGGCATGGCGGGCGTCGCAAGACGCGCCAGACGTGTGCCGCGCCAGAATGCCACGATTGCCAGCAGCACCTTGGGCAATGCCTGATACCAGGCAGCGCCGGCAAGTGTCGTGACGGCGGCATTGATCGCTTCCGGGTCGCCGCGCGTCTGAAACCCGACAACAACCCCATACCCGATACTGATGGCGATCGTGGACCCCAATGGAATCATGACCATCAAAACGCTCGACCAGATCACAGCGCCCCAGGGAAACGATTGGTTGCGTTGCGCTATCATTGTGATCTCCTTCTTGAACATCGCATCAGCCGACAGTTCTACAGTAGCGCATCACAATGAGGCGCAACAGCCACGAACGACAGAACTGCAGGATGATTCCAGCGCAACGGTTCCGACGAATGGCGTATGACCTTCGGGGGAGATGTCTTTTCGGTGATACAATACGTATATGATCGAACGTCTGCCTCCCGATCCGCGCATGATTGCGCTCCCCGCCGAGTTGCGCAGCGCTATTGCGCAGGCGCTCGACAAAACTTCCGAAACGCGCTGGATGAACGCAGCGCGCGCGCTAAGCGAGCAGTACCGCGCCTGCGATGATACTGGCGCGGCGCCGGCGGTGCGTACCCATCTCGATGCCCTCGGTTATGCTGCGCTTCTCATGCCGGCCACCTACGCACAACTGTATGGCGCCCTGAACGCCGCCGCCGCGCGCGTTCCTTCGTGGACGCCGGAAACGATGCTCGATATGGGAAGCGGACCCGGAACGGCGCTGTGGGCTGCAACGGTGTGCTGGTCCTCACTGCGTGAATTGACCGCATGGGAGCGCGAGCCGGCATTGATCGCTCTTGGGCGCGATTTTGCCCGCGCGAGCGCAAACCCGGTGCTGCGTAGCACGCGCTGGGTTCAGCGCACCCTGCAAACGCCCGCCGAACGCGGTCTCCGGTTCGATCTGGTGGTGATCGGGCATGTGCTTGGCGAAATACCCCTGGACGACCGTAGCGCGATTGTGGAAACCGCCTGGCGGCTCACGCGCGGCATGCTCGTGATCGTCGAACCCGGTACGCCAGCCGGGTTTGCTGTCGTGCGCGCCGCGCGCGATCAATTGCTCGGCAACGGCGGAACCACGATTGCGCCATGCCCCCACGACCATCCCTGCCCGCTGATCAACGACTGGTGCCACTTCCCGCAACGGCTGCGCCGTCCCGAGTTTCAGCGGCGCGCGCGCGGCGCGCCGTCGCCCTGGGAAGACGCCAAGTACAGTTATGCCGCGCTTGCCCGCTTTCCGCCTGAACGACCTGTCTGGGGACGGGTTATTCGCGAACCGACCTTCAACAAGGCGTATGCCGAGGTCATGATTTCGTCGCGTGACGGGGTTGTACGCCATCGCGCACTTAAACGCGACCGCGAAGCATTTCGATGGGTCAAGCATCTTGAATGGGGGCAAACCCTGGAGGAACAGCCATGAAAGCTATTCTCTTCGACGTGCCGGGCAGTCCTGAGGTGTTGCGATACGGCGATGCGCCTGAACCGGTTCCCGGTCCCGACGAACTCCTGGTGCAGGTGCGCGCCACAGCGGTCAACCGCGCCGAT
Source organism: Roseiflexus sp. (assembly GCA_041641515.1). Lineage (GTDB taxonomy): Bacteria > Chloroflexota > Chloroflexia > Chloroflexales > Roseiflexaceae > Roseiflexus. The sequence goes on along the minus strand of JBEPYG010000049.1, from coordinate 7,288 downwards.
CTGCTGCAGCGCCGCGGCGTCTATGCCCCGCCGCCGGGTGCATCACCGATCCTGGGGCTCGAACTCGCGGGTGAGGTGCTGACGCCTGTGGGTGAATGGCGCGCCGGCGATCGGATCATGGCAGTCGTGACCGGCGGCGGATACGCTGAGCGCGCGGTTGTGCCCGTCGGAATGGCGATGCGTATCCCGGATACTCTTTCCTTCGAGGAAGCTGCCGCTCTTCCAGAGGCATTTCTGACTGCTTTTCTCAATCTGTTTACCCTGGGGAAACTCCAGGCGGGCGAGACGGTGCTTATTCACGCTGGTGCGAGCGGCGTCGGCACAGCAGCGATTCAACTGGCGCGCGTCGCCGGCGCGCGGGTTTTTACCACTGCCGGCTCTGCGGAAAAACTGGCGCTCTGCCGTGAACTTGGCGCTGAACTGGCGATCAACTACCGTGAAGAGTCTTTTGCCAGGCGCGTCCTCGAAGCAACCGATGGTCGCGGCGTTGATCTGATCCTCGACTTTGTCGGCGCACCCTACTGGCAGCAGAATACCGCAGCTCTGGCGCTCGACGGACGGTTGCAACTGATCGGGTTCCTAGGGGGCTCTTCCGGGCAGATCGACCTGGGTCCCATTCTGGCAAAGCGCCTGCATGTCAACGGCACGACGTTGCGCCGTACCCCTCTGCCACAGAAAATAGCGCTGACCGCCGATTTTGTCGCCTTTGCCCACGACCGGCTGGCGCGTGGCGAATTGCGCCCGGTTATCGACACCATCTACCCCCTGCACGAAGCTGCCGAAGCGCACCGGGTGATGGAAGCCAACCGCAATGCCGGGAAACTGGTGCTGCGCGTCGAGCGCGATGCTGAAACGTCTCCACAAGGCGTACAGGATCGCGCAGCGAAATGATGCGTTTTCCGATTGTCACGATGAAGAAGGTTGCGTGTGAACCAACAGCATCATCAGAACCAGGCGGGTGATGGTCTTGCATCATCTGTTTCTGCCCGTACAGACGGTCTTTGCCCGGTTGGGGCGCGGCGGCGGCGTGCCCCGACGGGGTGCTCACTCGGAGCACGCGGGCGCACCAGGTTCGACGGGCGTGCCAGGGGCACGTCTCGCCATGCCCCGATGACGTCAGGCGTATACCGGATTCATTTCTAACAAACCATCAACCACCAACCAGAGTATGTAGTATAAGGGCTCGGCGTGCAGGTCAAAGTCCGCCTGCGCAGCCTTGAAGCAAGCTCACGACGGTGAGCTTCGCTTCCGGTAGCTAAGGGGTTTCCTCCACTGGTGAGCGCCATCCCAGCGGTTCGCCATGGCCCTGAAGGGCGCGGCGAGCGGTGGCGAAGCCAGCTGTTCGGTTGAGCTCTGGCCTGCCGCTCTCGTTCCGACCCAGACCAGAGCTCGACAATCACGCGAGTTGGCGGGACGAAGTCCCACGAAGAAGTTTGCACCAGTTCATAAGTCTACATATGTGAACTTTGCGGGCCTGATCGAGACGTTGACGCCGGCGACGTGCGTATGTTGTCCACTGTGTAACGCGAACGACCAGCCTATCTCACTCGATCGATTGCAACCGGTACTGCAATGCTTCGGCCAGGTGCGGCGCACCGATATGTTCAGAACCGGCCAGATCGGCGATCGTGCGCGCCAGTTTCAGAATCCGGTGGTACCCGCGCGCCGAGAGGTCGAACTGACGCATTGCGTGCTGCATCACCATCTGACTGCTGTTGTTCAGCTGGCAATGCCGGTGAATCTCTGCCGGTCCCATGTCGCTGTTGGTCAGAAGCCGTGTGCCCCGAAACCGCCGTTCTTGAGTCTGGCGTGCGGCAATCACCCGTTCACGGATCGCCGCCGACTCCTCGCCGGGGCGCAAGCTGTTCAGTTTGTCGAAGGGCACGCGCGGCGCATACACAAAGATGTCGAACCGGTCGAGCACAGGCCCGCTGACCCGCCGCTGGTAGCGTGCAATCGACGCTGCTGTGCAGGTGCACTGGCGCTCCGGGTCGCCGTGCCAGCCGCAGATACAGGGGTTCTGCGCTGCAATCAGCATGAAGGAGGCCGGGTAGGTGATACTTCCGACGGCGCGGCTCAGCGTTACGATCCGATCTTCGAGCGGCTGGCGCAGAACATCGAGTTTGCTGCCGAACTCCGGCAACTCATCGAGAAATAGGATGCCACGGTGCGCCAGTGAAATCATGCCGGGTTTGACCCGCACCCCGCCGCCGCCGACCAGACCTGCCAGCGATGTCGTGTGGTGCGGCGCGCAGAACGGTCGCTGGCGGATCAGGGGGGTATCCTTCGGCAATTGCCCGGCGACACTGTAGATTTTCGTTACCTCGATCGCCTCGCTTATCGTCAGTGGCGGCAGGATCGAAATAAGTGCGCGCGCCATCAGCGTTTTGCCGGAGCCGGGGCTGCCGGTCATCAACACATGGTGCCCGCCAGCTGCAGCGATCTCCAGTGCGCGCTTGACATGCTCCTGACCACGCACCACGCTAAAATCGACCGGATATGAGGGAGGCGGTGCGGCGTCGATGGCGGTGCCCAGATGCTCTGGAAGAGGTCTGGCGCCGTTCAGATGCAGGATGAGATCGTCGAGGCGCTGCACCGGAATGATACTGATCCCACTGACGAGCGCTGCTTCGGCAGCATCTTCCTGTGGCACAAAAACGCGCCGAATACCCTGTTCGCGCGCCACGGCCACCATGGGCAACACTCCATCAGTATGGCGCACCGCGCCATCGAGCCCCAGTTCACCGATGAACACCGCATCGTGAACCTCGCCCTGCACCTGCTCCGACGCCAGCAAAAGACCAATCGCAATCGGCAGGTCGTAGGCTGGACCTGCTTTCCGCAAGTCTGCCGGCGCCAGGTTGACCGTGATACGCTTCATAGGGAATGAGTTTCCACAGTTGCGGACAGCAGCGCGCACCCGCTCCCGACTTTCCTGCACTGCTGTATCGCCCAGCCCAACGATAGTAAAACCCGGCAACCCCTGTGCAATATCGACTTCAACCTCGACCAGGACGCCTTCGAGACCGATGACGGCGCTACTGTAGACTTTTGCCAGCATGCCTGCCTCCCATCTGCCGTGACCCCAACGGTATACCGTCTCGTAATGGTGCAGGGATCGGGTCAGATATCGACAACAGGAAGGATGTCCTGTCAGGCGGACGATTTTGTGCATCGATGACGGACTGTACCAGGCGTTTCCGTTTCGCGGAAGGAAGCGTGGGCGTGTCAGGGGCACGGCGCCGCCGTACCCCAACGGGGTTCTCCCTCGGAGCGCCTGGTTAGGGCGCCCCGTCGGGTGTTCCTCCGAAGCGCGCCAGCACGCCTCGTCAGGGCGCCCCATCGAGTGCCCCGGGTTTGCGCCTGTGGTGCGGAGATGGTATACTATAAGGCGTGAGTTCGCGGTTGCGTCGAAAAGTGGGCGTCCCCCACTTTTCTTATTGTTAGCGTGATCATCGAGCGGTTGAGCGGCTGCACAAGCACGACGCTGAGGATACAATGAAAAGCGATTTTTACGCAGCAATCTCTCAGATTGCGTCTGAACGCGGCATTCCGAAGGAAGCCATCATCGACGTCATGGAAAAAGCACTGGCGACAGCCTACCGCCGGACGCTCGGTCCCAATCCGCCGCCGATGGAAATCTCGGTGAAGCTCGACCCACTCACCGGTATGGCTCGTGTCTATGCCGAAAAACAGGTTGTTGACGATGTCTTCGACGAACGCTTCGAGATCGATTTAGAGGATGCACGCAAGATCAAGCCCGAAGTTGAACTGGGCGAGTCGGTCGTAGTCGAGACGACACCCAAAGATTTCGGGCGGATCGCGGCGCAAACCGCGAAACAGGTCATCCTCCAGGGGATCAAGGAAGTTGAGCGCGAACACATCTATGGCGAGTACATGGACCGTGAGGGTGAACTGGTCACGGCAACTGTGCAGCGCATGGCGAAGGGCAACGTCATTCTCGAAATGGGTAAAGCTGAAGCGATCCTGCCGCCGAAGGAACAGGTCGAGACCGACCGGTACTACCACGGGCAGCGCTTGAAGGTCTACCTGATGGAAATCCGGCGCGAGGATCGCGGTCCGAAACTGATCGCATCGCGTGCGCACAAAAATCTGATCACGCGTCTCTTCGAGATGGAAGTGCCGGAGATTTATAATGGCACCGTCGAGATTAAGTCGATTGCGCGTGAGCCGGGCATTCGCACCAAGGTGGCGGTCGCAGCGCGACAGGAAGGCATCGACCCGGTCGGTTCGTGCGTCGGTATGCGCGGCATTCGCATCCAGAACATCGTCAACGAACTGAACGGCGAAAAGATCGATGTCGTGCAATGGTCATCGAATCCCAAAGAGTTCATCGCGAATGCGCTATCGCCTGCCCAGGTCGTCGAGGTGCAGTTGCGCGAGGATGAACACGCGGCGACGGTCATTGTGCCGGATAAGCAACTGTCGCTGGCGATCGGTAAAGAAGGACAGAATGTGCGCCTGGCGGCAAAGCTGACCGGATGGCGGATCGATATCAAGAGTGCGTCGGCGTTGCTCGATGAGGAGCGCGCAGCAGCGGAAGCGCGGGACGCGGCGGAAGCGGAGGCGCTGGCGACCGAGGCGGCGCTGGCGACCGCAAAGGTTGAGACGCGCAAAGTGTACGCCGATGGAACAATCGTGTACCGCAAGCATCGCTACGGTCCGCTCGGCGATGATCTGATCGGCGAAACGGTGCAACTACGCGCAACGCCGCAAAAACTGTACATCTATCGTGGCGATCGTCTGGTGGCGTCGTATATGCTCGTTGACGATGAGGAGGATGAGGTCGAAGGCGAGGAGTAGTGCGACACAGGGTGACACGGTGACGCAGACGACCAGAAAAAAGCAGAAGGGCCCGCGTCCGAAGCATGTGCCGCAGCGCACGTGCGTGGCGTGCCGCCGTACCGATTCCAAACGTTCATTGATTCGCCTGGTGCGCGACGCCGACGGTCGGGTACATATCGATCCAACCGGGAAGCGTAATGGTCGCGGCGCGTATCTGTGTGACGATCCGGCGTGCTGGAATCAGGCGCTTCGACGCCATGCTCTGGAGCGTGCGCTGCGAATTGATGCGTTGCATCCGGATGACGCGGCGGCGCTCGAAGCATACGCGCGAATGCTGCCACCATCAGTGGCTGCAGAATAGTTCGGTTGCTTCCTCCGCCAGTATCAGAGCGAAGCATTGCTGATACGATAGCGCGCACCAACCGTGAACTTGACCTGTAGTGAGGAGGAACAACAATGAGTGATATGTCTATTTTTGGGCGTCAGAGCGCTGTTGATGCGCGCTATCATATCGACGTTGCTGGCGGCGGGCGCGGTCCGAGCAGTCCCGGCGGTGGGCGTGGTCCGAGCAGTCCGGGTGGCGGGCGCGGTCCGGGTAGTCCGGGTGGCGGGCGCGGTCCGGGTAGTCCGGGTGGCGGGCGCGGTCCCGGTGGTCCTGGCGGTTCCGGCGGCGGGCGTGGCGGCGGGCGCGGTCCGGGCAGTCCGGGTGGCGGGCGTGGTTCCGGTGGTCCTGGCGGTTCCGGCGGCGGGCGTGGCGGCGGGCGTGGCGGCGATGGACGCCGGCGTGAAGAAAGTCTGGTCGAAAATGAAGGGGTCCGCAGCAATCGCGGTGGGCGCAGTGCGGGCGCAACAACGGCACGTGCGTCAAGTACATTAGTGCGTCCAACAACGGTGCGCGTTCCGGTGCGACCGAAAGGTCCAATCGCATTACCGATGACAATGACGGTGCGCGAGTTTTCGGAAGCGACCGGCGTTGGCGCTGCCGAAATCCTGAAGGCGCTGCTCAAGGCCGGCGTGGTTGCCAATATCAATCAGCAGATCGACTACGAAACCGCAGCAGTCATTGCCGCCGATTTTGGCATCGAAACCGTCGAATATGTGCCGCCGCAGCTGGAAGGCATTGTCGAGAATATCCGTGATGTACTCGCTGCGCAGGATCCAAAAGACCTGAAGCCACGTCCGCCAGTCGTCACTATCATGGGGCACGTCGACCACGGCAAGACGAAACTGCTCGACGCGATCCGTTCGACACGCGTGGCAGAGAGCGAAGCTGGTGGTATTACTCAGCACATTGGCGCGTATCAGGTCGAATTGCATGGGCGGAAGATCACCTTCCTCGACACGCCTGGTCACGAAGCGTTCACCGCGATGCGCGCACGTGGCGCGCAGGTGACCGATATCGTCGTGCTGGTGGTAGCTGCCGATGATGGCGTGATGCCGCAGACACTCGAGGCGATTTCGCACGTGAAAGCGGCAGATGTGCCGATGATCGTTGCAATCAATAAGATCGATGCGCCGAATGCCAACCCCGATCGCGTGCGTCAGCAACTGGCCAATGCAGGCGTTATCGTCGAGCAGTTCGGCGGCGATGTGCCGTCGGTCGAGGTATCCGCCAAACTGAAGAAGAATATCGACGGTTTGCTCGAAATCATTCTGCTCGTTGCCGATCTCAACGAGTACAAGGCGAACCCGAATGCGCCTGCGGTAGGAACAATCGTCGAAGCCGAAATGGACCGCACGCGCGGTCCGGTGGCGACGGTGCTTGTGCAGAATGGCACCCTGCGCCTGGAAGATAATGTGCTGGTTGGAGGAACGACCGGCACGATCCGCACAATGTTCAACGATGCCGGGAAACGTCTGCGGTTTGCCGAACCGGCCACGCCGGTGGTTATTCTGGGGTTGAACGATGTGCCGCAGGCGGGTGATATTCTGCAGGTGATGCCCGATCTGACGATTGCACGCGAGATTGCACTGCAACGGCAGCGCAAGCAGCGTCTTGAGGCCATGGCAAGCACGCGCGGCGTGAGCCTCGATGGGTTGTTCAGTTCGATCCAGCAGGGGAAGATCAAGGAACTGAATATCATTCTGAAGGCGGATGTGCAGGGGTCGATTGGCGCGATCGAACACGCGCTGGGACAGCTCAATACCGATGAGGTGCAGATCAGGATTATCCATCGCGGCACCGGCACCATTACCGAGAGCGACGTCAACCTTGCGATTGCATCGCACGCGATTATCATCGGGTTCAATGCCCGCCCCGATCCGGCAGCGCGTCGCCAGGCCGAACAGCACGGCGTCGATATCCGGTTCTACAATATCATTTACCAGTTGACCGAGGACATCAAAAAGGCGATGATCGGTATGCTGGAACCGGAGTATCGTGAGGTGACCGAAGGGTTTGCCGAGGTGCGCAACACCTTCCGCTTGCCAACCCGTGAGATCGTGGCCGGGTTGTATGTGACCGAGGGCAAGATTACACGAC
>JBEPYG010000048.1:0-17165 GCA_041641515.1 Roseiflexus sp. | reverse complement strand
CTGAAATGGTCGTGATGGTGCGCACTTCGACCGGCGCGTCAGAATCAGAAGTCGCCGCTCAGGAACCGGTGGATAGGCGTCCCTGCCAGGAGACGCTGCCCCGCCTGCTCCGTTCACAGCCGAAGGCTCACAGCTAGCGCCTGTCCTCCGACCAGTGTCCGTGATTGATGCTGTCAGACTGAAGCTCTCAGATGGCATGGCAAAGCCCGTCAGCGCGAGCTAGGGCGGATTGTTCACCGGAAGACCACAAGCGTTGCTCGAAGGTCGCTGTCCAGGCGTTCCCCTGCAAGGACACTACCCCTGCCCACGCCGTTCACAGCCGAAAGCTCACAGCTAGCACCGTCCTCCGACCAGCGTCCTTTGACCGACGCCCATCGAGCAGCGCAGAACTGGCGCCGACGCCAGTTGTAGCGATCAACCCAGGGTTTCATAAAGATGCTTCTACAATGGCGCTCGACGGCATATCACCTGGCGTGGGCGACGGTCATGACCGGGTATAATGAGCTAGCAACTCTTGACCGGGCAATGCCTGAACTATAATGTGCATTCACCAGGCGGCGGGCAGCGCCGTGATGTGTAGAATGCCAGAATTACAATCATGCGCGTTGCGCTCATCCACGACTATCTCAACCAGTATGGCGGCGCCGAGCGGGTGCTCGAGGCGCTGCACGATCTGTTTCCCGAAGCGCCGATCTATACGTCGATCTACGATCCCGCCGCCATGCCCCCCGCCTGCCGCACATGGGATATTCGACCGTCGTGGATGCAATACCTCCCGGTCTGGCGTCGCCTGTTTCGTGCGTATGTGCTGCTGTACCCGCTGGCGTTCGAGAGTTTCGACCTGAGCGCCTACGACCTGCTGATCAGCAGCAGCAGCGCCTTTGCTAAAGGGATCATCCCACGACCAGGCGCTATTCACGTGTGCTACTGCCACACGCCGATGCGCTTCGCCTGGCGGACATCGGATTATCTGGCACGCGAAGCGTTTGGCGCTGCACGACGCGTGGCGCTGGCGCTGCCGCTCGTCCTGTTGCGGATGTGGGATGTCGTATCAACACAGCGGGTCGACGCATTCGTCGCCAACTCGCGCGTCGTAGCTCAACGCATCTGGCGCTATTACCGGCGCGAAGCGGTCGTCATTCCGCCGCCGGTCGAGATCCCTCCGTGGCGCGAACCATCGCCGGGCGCCTATTTTCTGGCCGGGGGACGCCTGATCCCCTATAAGCGGCTCGATCTGGCGGTTCGGGCCTGCACACGATTGAAGCTGCCCCTCAAAGTCTTTGGCGATGGTCGTGATCGCGCACGGTTGCAGGCGCTTGCGGGACCGAATATCGAGTTTCTGGGGCGGGTGAGCGAGGAAGAACGGCGCGCACTCTACGCCGGTTGTCGCGCCTTTATCTTCCCCGGCGAAGAAGATTTTGGAATTGCGCCGCTCGAAGCAATGGCCGCCGGACGACCGGTGATTGCCTATGCGGCGGGAGGAGCGCTGGAGACGGTCGTCGCAGGGGTAACTGGACGCTTCTTCTACCAGCAGACGGTGGAAGCTGTGATGGAGGCGATTGCTGCAACGCTGACAGAACGCTACGACGCACGTGTCATCCGCTGCCACGCTGAACAATTCGGACGGGAAAGGTTTCTCGAGCGGATGCGACTGTTGATCGAAGAAGTCGTGGCAAAAAGCGAGAGAAGAGAGGGGTGATTGGGGGATTAGGTGATTTTCGGTTCTGGTTCTTAGTTCTTGGTTCTCAGTTGTCGATTTTCGATCCCTGGTTCATGGTTCGCGGTTCCTGGTTCGTATGCTCATTCCGACATATATTGCCATCATCCGCCGCCGCTGGCTGCTGGTCATCGCACCAGCTGTCATCGCAGCCGTGATCAGTCTGGGGCTGGCGCTCCTCGAACCGCCACGCTACCGGTCATCCGCCAGCTTGCTGATCACGCGCAGTGAAGACCGGCGTTTTGACACCGAAGACGCTCTCGCGTATGATCTTCCTGCAATCGTGCAGGGCGCGCCGTTCAGCGCCGAAGTCAGCAGCGTACTGGCGCGCACAGGCGTATCGGTTCCGCCGGATCAGGTACGTGCATCGCTTGGCGCATCGAACCGGCGACGAGTCGTGCAGATATGGGCGGAAACCGGCGATCCGACGCTCTCCACAGCGCTGACAGGAGCAGCAGTCGATGTGGTGCAGCAACGCGGGCTGGCGCTGTGGGGCGATCCGGCAGCAACACCAGAGCATCCGCTGGTCAATGTAGCTGTGCTCGAACCACCAGGTCCAGCTACACGAACCAATAGCTGGACTGCAACAGTTGTCACAGCTATGCTTCGCGGAGTTGCCGGGTTGGTGGCAGGCGTGTTCCTGGCATTCGGGGCATCCTATCGGGAAATGGCGCACACCCTGCCATAGCAGGAAAAAGGAGGGTGATATGCAACTTTCGGATTACCTTGCCGTGCTGCGCCGCCGCTGGTGGATCATTCTGCTGACTGCGGCTGTGGCGGTTGCAAGCGCACTGATATTCAGCCGGCTCCAGGAGCGTGTGTATCGCTCAGAGGCGAGTTATCTGGTTGTACCAAACCGAATCGACAACGGTCTGTCCATTGTGTTGCAGAACAGCATGAGCAGTTTCCGCGAGATGGCGCTGGCGCGACCGCAGTTACAGAAGATCAGCGACGAATTGCAACTCGACCGGACGCCAGAGTGGTTGCTGAGGCGCGTTGCCATCCAGCCGCGCCCTGATGAGCGCAAAATGATTGTACAGGTCGATTACCCCGACCCGGCAACAGCGCAACGTCTGGCGGATGCAATCGGGAACAACATGGTGGCGCTGGTCAGTGCGCGCAATAACTTTCTCGAAGGAACCGACCGGATCAGCATGACCGTCCTCGAACCGGCCACACCGCCGGTGCTCCATCGTCCACAGACCCGTGTCAATATGCTTGCCGGCGCCGTGCTTGGGCTGGTGCTTGGCATCCTGCTGGCATTCGTCCTCGAAGCGCTCGACGACACGATCAAAACGCCGAACGACGTCGAACGACACGTGCAACTGGCGACGCTGGGGGCAATCCCGGCAGGCGGCAGCGACACTCGAGGCGCAGCACTAGCTGCAAAGCGATGATGACCATGAGCGAAATGGATGATGCTGACGCTCCACACCCGTGATGCCATTTCAGATTGCCGCACATGGCGTCCGGGCGCGCTTCGACGTAGCACTGCGTGAGACGTGTTCGGATACAATTGGCGCTATGATCCACATGCTCTATCGGACCCTGAACACGAGTGAGCAGAAGCTGCGGGAGAGGCAGGACAGGGTGTTTCCATCACATTAACGAGAACTATGAGTCACACGAACGGACACATTGAGTCTCCGCTGATCGCACTGCGCGACCCGCAATCGCCGGCAGCGGAAGCTTATCGAACGCTCCGCACCAATATCCAGTTTTCGAGCCTTGATAAACCGCTCCATACGCTGCTGGTGACGAGCACTGCACCCGATGAGGGAAAATCCACAACCCTGGCGAATCTGGCGGTAACCATCGCACAGGCGGAACAGCGTGTCATTCTGGTGGATTGCGACCTGCGCCGACCATCGCTGCATGGCCTGTTTGGTTTATCGAACGACATTGGACTGACGACGATGATCCTGGCGCAGGATGATGCTTCACCGCCATTGCAAGAGACAGGCGTCCCGGGGTTGAGTCTGCTGGCGAGCGGACCGTTGCCGCCACGTCCTGCCGACATCCTTGGTTCGCGGCGAATGGAGGCGATCATCCAGCGATTGCGCGGAATGGCGGATATGGTGCTTTTCGACACGCCTCCCGTCATTGCCGTAACCGACGCGGCGGTGCTTGCCACGCGCGTTGACGGTGTTCTGCTGGTGATCGAAGCCGGAAGAACGCGCCGCGACCGGGCGCGACGGGCGCGCGAAATCCTCGAAAAGGTCAAAGCCAACATCATCGGCGTGGTGCTCAACGGTGCGCGCTTCGATGGCGAATATGGATACTATGGGTGAGGACGCAACAACACCGTGGTTACGATACGTGTGAACAACGTCCTCTGTTGCCCGACTCTGCACCGTATGATACAATAGTGATATTGTGACGAGGAGGGTACAAGTAAACAGGTACGCATCATTTTCGCCATACGTGAAGGTCGTTCAGCAACTCACATCGATGCACAACGTTACAGACGCCCCCAAGAGTATATCTGACGGATGAAAAGCAACAATTTGCATCCTAAATACAGCGACGGAGATCGCATCATGCCCGATTATCCGATACGCAATCCGGCAATTGTTCTGGTGGAGGATGAGCCCGACATTCTCATCATTCTCCATCGCCTGATGCGCGATCTCACCGGCGGCTACGACATTGTCACCGTCAGTGGCGGTGCGGAGGCGCTGGCGCAGATTGCGCTCCGTCCGGTGCCGCTGGTCATTACTGACTACAATATGCCAGGGATGAACGGATTGCAGTTGACTGCCGCAATCAAAGAGGCATCGCCTGATACGCGCGTTGTCCTGATCACAGCATACGCCACCCCCGAACTGGAAAAGCGCGCCCGCGAGCAGCGCGTCGATTACTATCTGCCCAAACCTTTCCCCCTGGATCGCCTCGAGCAGATTGTGCGCGATGTGTTGAGTTGAGGGTAAGGGGTAGCAGACCCACCCCTCACCCTTTATCGCTGTTTATCGCTATCCGCCTCCGCCCAATCGCCGCTTGCGCTCTGCCAGATAACTCTGGATCGCTAGAAATGACGGGCGCGGACTCCAGTCGGGGTTCAGAATGCCAAACGATGCCTGTTCGTGGTTCGGATTTCCCTGCGCGCCCCAGAGGACGGCAAAGTTCATATTCCACAAAAATGTGACCCCCACCCACGGTTTACCGTCGGGAGTGCGATACAGTTCATCGATCCGCCGCATGGCGCTGATAATATAGTCGCGCTGCTGTTCGAGCGACACATAGTTGCCGAACTCATACCCCGGCGTGTTATTCGGCGTCGCCCATCCAAATTCGGTGATCCAGATCTGATGATCGCCCACTCCTTCTTCCACCATGAATTTACGAACATTCTCGACATGGCGGAAGTAGTGCGTCGGATGGTCATTCCAGCAGCGATCCGGTGCAGGTCTGCATCCCTCAATATAACTTGGCTTTTCGGGCCAGAGGGTATCGGGCGGGTTGGCGGCGCCGCCGGGGTGGACTGCCTGCGCATCGAAATAATCCTTGATCAACCCGTCTTTGTACTCATACATCGCGCGGTAGTAGCGCTCATCAGAAACTGCCAGCGACGGTTCATCGACGCCGCTCGACGACGGCGCGCCCGCCAGCACGAAAATACGCGGCTCGACCGCCTTGATCCGCTTGTAGCATTCAACCAGGATTTCAACATAGTGCCCGGCATCCTCGACCGTCACACGTCCGCCATTTTCGACGGCCAGGTTCTGTTCGTTCCAGATTTCAATCGCCTTAATCTTCGTACCATACCGCCGAACCATCGCCTCGACAAAATTGCCCATCGTCACCGGATCACGCGGCAGACCATTGGTTGGGTTGTAGAACGAGGGCGCCTTCACGATGCTGATCAGCAGGTTGATGTTCCGCGCGGCAACATCATTGACGATGTTGTCGAGTTCTCCCCATTTGTAATCACCTGGTTCCGGTCCTTCGATATCCTTCCACTGAATCTGCTGGCGAACCCAGGTATACCCCGCGATTTCCGTCAGCGTCAGAACTCGTTCACGATCAGTGTAGTACAGATGCGTCACGACGCCATGTTCGGTCTGCGGCAGCGTCATCGGAAACGTCAACTCGGCCGGCGCTTCGGTTGGTGAGGGAACGGTGGGAGCGACCGTCGGGTCATTCACGATTGCGGTTGGCGGTGGCGAGGTCGGACTGTTCGGTGAGACGACAGGCGGCGCGGTTGGCGCGTTGACCGCCGCCGTCGGCGGCGCAGTTCCCGGCGACTGAGGCGCACCGCCGCACGCGGCGAACAGCGGCGTCAATATGCCCAACAGCGCAATCAGCGCTATCTGACGCCGATACAACAAAGGAATCTTCACTGCATTGCTCCTTCGATCCGAAATGAAACCTGGTTGCAATCATCATCATACGTCGTGCTGCCCATACCGAAGCCGATGTGCAGCAGACCTCGACTATTATAGCCGAGTCTCAGACGCCTTCCGATACAATCGGGCTGACGCTCGCGTGATTCGTCGCTGATACGATCTGTCCAGAGGAATGTGAGAACGCCCCCAACCCTTGAGGTCTCACGCCGTGGATCGGGTTCCGCCCGGGAACCACGCTGGCGCGAAGAGCGATGCGCCCAGGATGCCCCTGTCCCCGACTTCAAGGGTCTTGACCGAACGTGGAACGTGGAAAACATGCAAACGGGAAACGGGATTACACAACAAACACCCAATCACCCCAATCTCCCAATCACGTTATCAGAACCCACAACATTGGTCGGCACAGGTGTCATTCAGATGCATCCACCGCCACTGTATCGAGCAAACGCCGCACCTGACTCAACAGGGTATGCCGGCTGAACGGCTTTTGCAGAAAAGCGACGGTTGGATGGTCAGGGGAAATCGACACCTGACGGGCATAACCCGACATAAAGAGGATGCACACACCAGGAGAGCGCATCTGAACCCAGGTCGCCAGTTCAACGCCGCTCATGCCCGGCATCACCAGATCGGTGAGCAGGAGATGAATCGCGTTCTCAGGAAGCGTTTCGACAACACACTGCGCTTCATGCCCATCGCTCGCCTCGATGACAGTATAGCCAGCTTCACGGAGCATACGCACTGCCAGACCGCGAACCGCCGGTTCATCCTCGACCACCAGGATCGTTTCCAGACCACGCTCTGGTTGCGTATCTGCTTCCGGTTCCTGAACGTGCGTCGAGTCGCCAGAGGCATACGGCAGATACACCTCAAACCGCGATCCCTGTCCCGGCTCGCTCTCGAAATGGATAAACCCTGCATGCTGCTGCACAATGCCCAGGCACGTCGCCAGACCCAGACCGGTGCCCTTCCCAGGCGCCTTTGTGGTAAAGTACGGTTCGAAAATATGCTCTCGTACATCATCGGGGATGCCGGCGCCTGTGTCCTGTACGGCAATGCAGACATGCCGCACTAATCGCACGTCGGTCGCCTCTACGAGCGACGTCGTGACCGTCAGGGTCCCGCCGTACGGCATGGCATCACGTGCATTGACAATCAGGTTCATCACCACCTGCTCGAACTGATGCGGGTCGACATGTATCGGGCAGGGGTGCGCTGCCGGCGACCAGATCAGGGTGATGTCTTCACCGATCAGACGGAAAATCAGGGGAACCATACTCTCAATAATCTCATTGGCATCGACTACCTGTGGATGACCCGGCTGGCGACGCGCAAAGGCGAGCAACTGGCGCACCAGATTCGTTGCTCGTCGGGCGCTCTGCTGGATCGCCTGGACATCCGGGTATACAGGCGAGTCTGACGGCAGGGCGGCAAGGGCAAGATCGGCGCTGCCATTGATAACGGTCAGGATATTGTTGAAGTCGTGAGCGATGCCGCCTGCCAACCGTCCAACCGCCTCCAATCGCTGCGCATGCATCAGTTGCGTTTGCAGACGTTCGCGCTCAGCTTCTTCCTGCTTGCGTGCAGTAATATCGAAGAAAATTGTCGCGAATTGATCCGGTCCGAGCGGCGATACCGACACAAAGAAATGTTTTTGCATCGGTTCGAAGTAGACTTCAAACTGCGCTGGCTGACCGGTTGCAACGACTGCACTGAACTCTGCGAGGTACGGCGGTTCAGCCGTGCCATAGACTTCTGTGGCAGGGCGGTTAATCACCGCTTCGCGCTGCAGATTGAGGATCCGTTCATACTGCTGGTTGACATCGAAGATCTCATAGTTGATCGCTCTGCCGTGCTCGTCAAAGATCAGACGATGCAATGCCACACCTTCGAGCATGTTGTCGAACAACGAACGGAAGTGCTGTTCACGCTGATGGAGCGCCGTTTCGGTTCGCTGGCGATGAATGGCGCTGGCGATCAACTGACCGGTCAGTTGAAATGCCTCAATGACTGCCTCTGACGCCTCGAACTCCCGCGTGACTGCATCAAACCCGATCCATCCAATAAACTGGGCGCCGATGAACAGTGGAATGCCGACCGCTGTTTTGATCCCAAGCCGGTCGAGTTCTCGTCGCACTGCCTCATACTCGACAGTCTCCGGCACATCCTGCCGCTGCAGCGCGACCACCTCGCCGCGCTGTAATCGTTCGATCAACGGCATAAAGTCGGACAGGCGAATCACAAGCTGTCGCTGACCGTAAGGCGCGATATTCGGGCGCACCCACTCGTGCGTCACGGTCGCAATATCGCCTCCAGGTGAGACAAGGAAGATGTAGCTGCGCTCGACACCGGTGAACCTGACGGCTTTTTCAAGGACGCTGACGATCTGATCATCAATCTGCGCCACCTCGCAGCGAACAAAATCGTTGGCTGCCTGCTGGATCAACTGAATGAACGAAAGACGGTTGCGCAGGAACGCCTGGTTGCGTTTGCGCTGCGTGATATTCCGCCAGATCAACAATCGCCCGCCAACACTGCCTTCCTGCCCGGTCAGCGGGCTGATCTTGACTTCAAAGGATCGTTCCTTCCACTCGACTTCCAGCACATGCTCGACTGGCTCATTGCAGAACCGAATCAGAGCGGGACAGGCAGCCAGCGCCTCTTCGACGCGCTGTCCAAAGAGGTCGCCGTTCTGGTGAGCGAAGAGCCGCTGTGCGGCCGGATTTGCGTAGATAATGCGGTTATGCGCATTGAGCACCAGCACTGCGTCGCTCATGACTTCAACGACATGTTCGTGCGCAATCGGCGCCAGCGTAAAGAGCCGGTAGCGAAACATGCTCCAGAGGATCGCCAGACCTGAGAATGCCAGCGCAATGGGCGTGATGTCCAGCGGCGCCAGGGGATGCAGTTCGAAGAGTTGCAGCATGTTGGCGATCCACGGAACAAGCACACTGACCGACATAACGAGAGCTCGACTACGATGCAGCGGCGACGCCCCGCATGATGCGCGCCAGAAAATGAGGATGCCTATGGTCAGCACCACATATACATAGGCGACAAACACCCAGAGCCACGGACCGGGTGTGACACTCAGCAAGGCAAACGGTCCATCTTGCAGGATGGTGACATTCTGATAGTAGAGACCGTGCGCGTTGTTCGTCCAGTTCAGTGCGATAGTTATGATGGGAATGACGAACCATGGCGCGCTGCGCCAGCGCCACAGCCACACAGCGCGTCGGGTGTAGGCGATGGCGAAGCGCAGGTACAGGACGGGCAGGAATGCAATGCCAAGGTGCTCAACACCAAGCCAGAGCAGTTTGGTCGACAGCGATGTGCTGATCAGTTCCAGTCCATACGCCAGCGTCCAGACGATCGACGCCAGCATTAACATGACCAGCTGGAACGCGCCGGCAGTCAGTCGCTGACGCCAGGCATAGAGCGCAACGGCAGCCTCAACGAGCGCTGCAATCAGGAGAAACGAGATAAAGACGGGCAACACCCACACGATCGACGACTCCGCACAAGTATAAAGAGGTCAAAGTGCGCGCTGCGTCGAGCAAACGAGCATCTTGACCTCAGGGTCTGCGCACCGATCGGATCGCGGGGCGATCGGCGTCGCTGTTACCGATTGTACCATCAGTTCGTAACCAGCACGTTGTGTTCCTATACAGCCTCGAGCGCCTGCGCCAGATCAGCGATCAAATCCTCCGGGTGCTCCACGCCTATCGATAGCCGGATCATTGCTGGCGTGATCCCCAGTTCCATTCGTTCTTCGGGATCGACATCCGCATGGGTCATGGTCGCAGGGTGTTCGGCGAGCGATTCGGTGCCTCCCAGACTGACAGCGAGATGAATCAACTGAAGCGCGTTCAGCAAACGAAAAGCTTCTGCCTCACCGCCGACGACCTCGAATGAAATCATGCCGCCTGGTGCGCTGCACTGACGCTGAAACACTGCATACTGCGGATCATCCTCGGTCAGGTTGCCCAAATAGTGAACACGCGCCACCTTGGGGTGCGTGTTCAGGAATGCAGCGACATGACGAGCCGTTTTCATCTGCGCCGTCATGCGCAATTTGAGCGTTTCCAGGCTGCGCAGCAACAACCAGCCGGTGTGCGGACCCGCCATCGTGCCGAAGATCGTGCGCAACACCCTGATCTGATCCAGCAATTCGCCGCTTCCCAGGCAGACCCCCGCAATCACATCACTGTGCCCGCCGATGTATTTGGTGGCTGAATAGAGCACCAGATCGGCGCCATGCTTGAGTGGCTGCTGCCAGAGCGGTCCCAGAAACGTGTTGTCCACCGCCACCAGAATGCGACGCGTGCTGCTCAACCGTTTTGCTAGCGCCGCATACGCGGCAATATCGACCAGGTCATTCGTCGGGTTGGCGGGCGTCTCGATAAAGATGAACGCCAGTCGTTCGATCAACCCCAGACGGGCAAGGTGACGTTCCGCCTGTTCAGGCGGCGTTCCGGCGCGAAACCCAACCACACGAATGCCGAATTGCGGTAACACATGTTTGAGAAGAAAATCGGTGCCGCCATACACCGGCTCACTGTGGAGCAGCACATCGCCAGGACGCAGAAATGTCAATAGTGTCGTTGTAATCGCTGCCATACCGCTGGCAAAGACTGCCGCCGCCTCAGCTTCGTCCCACAGGGTCAACCGGTCTTCGAGGATTTCGAGGTCGGGGTTGTTGAGGCGGCTGTAGATCAACCCCATTTGCTCGCCATCGCGGCGTGACCGCAGACCATACGCCAGTTCGAAGAACGCTTTGCCTTCTTCCGCCGACTTGAAAATAAAGGTCGAGGTCTGGAAAATCGGGATCTTGGCCGCCCCTTCCGACCATTCGGGACGATAGCCGTAACTCATCATCAAGCTTTCCGGATGAAGCGGCCGTCCATTGAGGTATCCTTCCGGTTTTCGCTCTGCCATACAACTGCCTCCTTGCACATCGGCGGAACGCCGCTGTTCCGCTGCTGTTACTCCCGTGGACCGAAAAACCACTGCATGACGCGCAGTTCATCGATTGCCAGACGCTGCTGCAGCACCTCGTCATAGACGGCGCCATAATGATAGGGCACGCTCCGCAGCGAGATGACGCCATCTTCAATCACCATGTAGTGCGCCTCCCGATCCGGATCGTCCATGCGACGGTAGGAAGCGCTGCCGGGGTTGAGCCAGACTTCGCGTTCGCCAAGGGTCATAACCCCTTGGCGATGGGTATGCCCCAGGATTAACCGGTCGATTGCGCCGTCGGGAAAGCGCGCCCGACAGAATGAATGGTAGGCATGACGGCTCAAAATGAGTTCGTAATTGCGGTAGAGATGGGTCATCCCGTAACGAATGCCGTCGAGTTCGAAGGTCACCGCTTCCGGCAGCGACATCAAAAAATCGGCGTCTGCTGCCGTCAACCGCCGGGCGTTGTGGTGGCGCCACTGGAGCGCGCTTTCGGTGATGTGCCAGAGCGCCGGTTCGTGGAACGTTTCCGCCACCTGCCGGTCGTGGTTGCCCTGCACGCAGATCGCATTGCGCGCGCGCATCCAGTCGATGACTTCGCGCGGGTGCGTGCCGTAATCAACCAGATCACCGGCGCAGTAGACGGCATCGGCATCGCCTTCGCGCGCCCAGATCGCTTCCAACGCGATGATGTTGCTGTGAACATCGGAAAGGATCAATGCTTTCATCAATGTACAGCATACCAGATATTGGGACGTGGCGTAAATAGTGATGTTGGGAGAACTGGAAACCGGAGGTGAAGGATTAGTGATCTGAATTCAGGTATATGATAGATACGATCAGACAGAAACCGGAGTGTGCCATGATCCGCGAACAGTTCACATCAGAGGAATGGCAGATGCTTTGTGTCGCTCCGTGGGCCGTGGGGTTGTACGTTGCCACCGCGGTCGGCGGCAAGGTACAGGAAGTGCGTGAACGATTGACGCTTGGCGCAGCGCTGCACCGGGCGCTGGAGCGCGATCATGAACACGACCTGATCGGCGCCGTGGCGGCAGACATTCTGCGCGAAGCGCCGCCGGGCGCACGCTGGACCTGGCAACCCGGCGATCGTCCGGCAATGCTGCACGCGGTCGTCACCGCCGGGGCAATTGCGTCCCGGCTTCCGTCCGGTCTTGCTTTTTGCCGCTGGTTGATGGACCTGGCACGCGAAGTGGCAGCTTCCGAGATCGATGGCGGCTGGCTGGGCATCGGCGCTGAAGCAGTCCACCAGATGGAACACGCCGCACTGATCGATCTGGCGAACGCCCTGGGACTGCCAGACAGCGCATAATATCAGTCGTGCTTATCGTTGCTGACCGCCGACTTCCGCCTCGCTCGCCGCAACCGTCGCGGGATGATCGTCACCGGCGCCGGTCCGCCGTACTCACGCAGGAGTTCCAAGCGTCCTGGCGGATCAATCCCGACACTCAGCGACAGGCTGCCGTCAGGACATGCATTGATGCACGCCTGGCACAGGATACACTCGCTTGACAGCACACGCACATCATGGTGCGTGTAGTCGGTAATGCGAATATCCATCGGGCAGGCGGCGACACATTCACCAAGCGCATTGCAACGCTGCGGATCGCCGCGCACCTTGAGGAGCGAAAGGCGTGCAGCCGGCAACGCAAGCACGCCTGCCGGGCACAGGTACTTGCAAAAGGCGCGATTGTCGCGCAGGACGAACGCCAGAGTCACGCCCAGCACGTAGTACAGCCCAACCCCGCCAATGAACCAGAACAGGGCATCGACGCGATCCGGCAGATACCCGAAACCAAACCAGAGCAACGCCACCAGCACGAAGCTCACGACCAGATGCAGATAGCGCAGGGAACGCCAGACACCGCCGCGCCTGCCATTGCTATGGCGAAACGGTAGCAGATCAAGCAACGCGCCTGTCCAGCATGCCCATCCGCAGTAAACGCGCCCAAAAATGAGCGGACCGAACAGTTTGGCGATGGCGAAATGGAGCAGCGCTGCACCGAACACACCGCTGAACACCTCGAAGAAGAAGCCCTCGACCGCTACGATTGATTGTTGCGCAAGAACACGCACCAGCGCCGCAGCAAGCATCCCTATCCCGATCGCAGCAACGAGCAGACGACGACCGGCGATGCGTTTCGCCGGCGGCAGACTCAGGTAGAACAGTATTCCTGGAGCGATAACCGTTCCCAGGTATCCGAAAAAGATCAGAGGCGCCGGTGACTGGCTGATTACCCAGGCGCCTGCCCCCATCCCCCACAGCACCACAGCAGCGCAACCTGCAGCTATCAGCCGCGCGCGCAATGTCAGCGCCTGCATCTGGCGCCCCTTTCACTATGCAGCAACACGGAGATACGACGCACCCGCTTTCTCCAGAGTTTCGTTGCACGCAGAGCCTACCCGAAGAAATCAACCGATCTGACCGTCCTTTGGTCCCTGCGCCTGCCGAACGAACGCCGACGACAGCGCTGCGATGAGCGTTCTGCCACAATGTGCGTGCCAGCTCTCCCTGCTACGGCTTCGGTCAGCATCTCAGGAGAAGTGATAATGACTTCTCGCCCTCCATGTGCCAGAAATCGCAGCGCCGCCTCGATCTTGGGTCCCATGTTGCCAGGCGGAAAATGCCCCCCGGCAGCATACCGTCGCAGCGTCGCTGCGCGCACATGCTTCAGCGGCATTTCGTCGCGCTCACGGTAGTGCAGATAGACATACTCGACATCCGTCGAGATGACGAGTAGCCGGGCGCGCAGCAGGCAGGCAAGCAGTGCTGCCGCCAGGTCTTTGTCGATCACCGCCTCAACGCCGACCAGTTCACCGCCGCGGCGCACCACGGGAATACCGCCGCCGCCGGCAGCAATCACCACATAACCGGACGTTACAAGCTGACGGATGGCATCGATCTCGACGATCTCGCGTGGTTCAGGCGAAGGCACAACCCGTCGCCAGCCGCGCGCCGCATCCTCGACCACCGTCCACCCCTTTTCTCGTGCGTACTGCCGCGCCTGTTCGGCGGTGTAGAACGGTCCAACCGGCTTGGTCGGATTCTGGAACGCAGGATCGGCAGGGTCGACCACCACCTGCGTCAGCACGGTCGCCACCGGCGCCGGCACGCCGGCATCCGCGAAGGCATGGATCAACGCCTGTTCAAGAATGTAACCGATGGCGCCCTGCGTGTTGGCGCCACATACGTCGAGCGGTTCGGGATACACCTGATCGGCGGCGATCTCGGAGCGCAGCAGGTGCGCACCGACCTGCGGCCCATTACCGTGAGTCATGACGATCGTATGTCCGCATTGAACCAGCTCGGCAATCGCACGCGCGGTTATAAGTGCATTGGCGCGCTGCTCTTCGATGCCGCCGCGCTGACCGGCGCGAATGAGCGAGTTGCCGCCAATGGCAACAACAGTTGGTCTACGCACGGTCTGCTCCTGGCTGATGCATCAGATCGATCATGATCGCCTTCTGGACATGGAGCCGGTTCTCCGCCTGATCGTACACCACCGACTGCGACGACTCGATCACCTCATCGGTGACTTCATCGCCACGGTGGCACGGCAGGCAGTGCATGAAGATCGCGTCGGGCCGGGCATAGGACATAAGGCGCGCATTGACCTGATAGGCGGCAAATGCTTCACGCCGGACAGCTGCTTCCGACTCGCGCCCCATGCTGACCCACGTATCGGTGTAGACGACATCGGCGCCCATCACCGCCGCGCGCGGATCATCGGTCACCTCGATGATCGCGCCGGAGGTGCGTGCATCTTCACGCGCCATCTGAACAATCCGTCGATCCGGTTCATACCCATGCGGCGTGGCGACCACCAGGTGAGCGCCGGATTGGGCAGCGCCGAACATGAGTGAATGGGCGACATTGTTGCCATCTCCCACATAGGCGATACGCAGCCCCATCAACCGGCCCTTGTGTTCCAGCATCGTCAGATAGTCCGCCATTGCCTGGCAGGGATGCAACTGGTCGGTCAATCCGTTGATGACCGGCACCGTTGCATACCTGGCTAACTCCACCACGGTATTGTGCTCAAATGTACGCGCCATAATCCCATGCACCCAGCGCGACAGGTTGCGCGCCACGTCGATCACAGCTTCGCGCTTTCCCAGTCCGATCTCTTGCGGTCCCAGGTAGACTGCAAAGCCGCCGAGTTGCTGGATGCCGATCTCGAATGTAACGCGCGTGCGCAGCGACGGCTTCTCGAAGATCATCGCCAGCGCTCTGCCCTTGAGCGCATACGCATACGCCACTGGCGCCGCCTTGACGTGGCGCGACAGATCGAGCAGGCGCCAGAATGCCCCTTGAGGAAGATCATGGATCGAAAGGAAATGTCGGACGTGCATAGCGCTTCTCCCTTCGTACACCGGGAACGCTTCGACGTTTCAGTCGCGACTGCCACGCTCGCGCCGGAAACGCGCCAGCGCCGCTTCGATCGCCTGATCCAGACCGGGCGTGGTGCGCTCTTCGAGTTCGTAACGCACCCGTACCACCGGACGCTCCAGCGCCATCAGGCGCCGCAGGTCCACCGGCGTTCCCAGAACCACCAGATCGCATGGCGTGCGCCGGATAGTCTCCGCCAGGTCGTGGATCTGATCGGCGCCATACCCGATGGCCGGCAGCACCGCGCCCAGATGAGGATAGTCGTGAAACGCCTGGGCAATCAGTCCCACTGCATAGGGACGCGGATCGACGATCTCGGACGCGCCGCAGCGCTGTGCGGCAATCATCGCGGCGCCAAAGCGCATCCCGCCGTGGGTAACGGTTGGTCCGTCCTCGACCGCCAGCACGCGACGTCCACGAATAGCAGCTGGATCATCGACGGAGATCGGCAGCGCCGCTTCGATGACAGCGGCGCGCGGATTGATGCAGGTGATGCTTTCGCGCACGGCGGCGACGCTTTCGGCTGGCGCCGTATCCACTTTCGTGATCAGCGCGACATCGGCGCAGCGCAGGTTCACCGCTCCTGGATAGGACGTCACCTCATCTCCGGCGCGATGCGGATCGATCAGGGTGATGGTCAGATCAGGGCGGAAGAAGGGCGCATCGTTGTTGCCGCCATCCCAGACGATCACGTCCGCCTCACGTTCGGCAGCGCGGAGAATGGCAGCATAATCAACCCCGGCAAACACCGGCGTTCCGGCGAGGATGTGCGGTTCGTACTCTTCCTGTTCTTCGATCGTGCAATCGGCACGCTGCAGATCGTCGAGAGTGGCAAACCGCTGCACTCGCTGACGTTCGAGCACACCATACGGCATCGGATGGCGCACAACGACCACCCGAAGCCCACGGTCGTGCAGGAGACGACAGACGAACCGCGATGTCGGGCTTTTGCCGCAGCCGGTGCGCACCGCCACAACCGCGATCACCGGCGCGTGCGCCGTCAGCATGGTGTGCGCCGGAGCGATCAGACGGAAATCGGCGCCAGCTGCAGCAACCTGCGCAGCGCGTTCCATGACGTAGGCAAACGACACATCCGAGTAGGCGAAGATAACCTCGTCCGCTGCCAGCTGACCGATCGCATCATCGAGAGCGCTTTCGGGCAGAATCGGAATACCTTCAGGGTAGAACGGACCGGCGAGTTGCGGCGGGTAACGTCGATCGGCGATGTTTGGAATTTGCGCAGCGGTGAAGGCCACGACCCGAACGGACGGGTCGTCATGAAAGAGGACGTTGAATGTATGAAAATCACGACCCGCCGCTCCCATGATGATGACTCGACGGTGAGCCATAGCAGTTCCTTTCTCAACGCTGAGACAGGAGCGATCTCAATGCCGCGTGTGTTCCATGATACGTTGTCCAACCCGGAAGTGCTGGAAAGATCCAGAGACGCGGAGAGAATGATTGACTACAGGCAGGCGGTGGAGGCGCACAGACAGCAACGTTGCGGTGCAACATCACCGGGCGCGAGGGGGACAAACGACGGAGGGTTGAAGGTCGAACGTACCCGACCATGCTCCGGGTTCCCACCCCTCTGTGCTCGAACTGTTCAATCAACCGATCGCACTGCCGCCCGCCACAGCCAGCAGCGCCTGCGACAGTTCGACGCCGGTGGCATAGCGGTTTGCAAACGGGCCGGTGGCGCGTGCGATGACGCGTGCCAGCGCTTGAGGCG